>JANNSW010000036.1:0-4201 GCA_031403055.1 Hyphomicrobiaceae bacterium
TTCAGCCATCCGTGCCTACGACAATGTTCATTGGTTCCACCCCTGGGAGAACCTGCCGCAGGCCGGCCAGCAGAACCGCACGATCGTCACCCGGGGCGAGGGCATTCACATCTATGATGAGACCGGCCGCAAGCTGATCGACGGTCCCGGTGGCATGTGGTGCGTCCAGGTCGGCTACGGCAATGCCGAGATCGCCATGGCGATCGCCGAGCAGGCGATGGTGATGCCCTACAACAACCCATTCGGGACGGCGAGCGGACCGGCGGCCAAGCTCTGCCGCAAGCTCGCCGAGATCGCGCCGGGCGACCTCGACCACGTGTTCCTGACGACCGGAGGCTCGACCGCGGTCGATACGGCAGCGCGCTTCGTGCATTTCTACAACAACATCCGCGGCCGCCCGGCCAAGAAGATCATTCTGGCGCGGGAAGATTCCTATCACGGCTCGACCTATCTGGGCGCCTCGCTGTCGGGCAAGGTCGGCAACAAGAGCTATTTCGACCATGATGTGCGCCTCGTCGACTTCGTGCCCTCGGCCAACTACTACCGGTTCGGGCGCGGCAAGACCGAGGCCGAATTCACCGATGGCCTGATCCAGGCCCTGCGCGACCGGATCAAGGAGCTGGGGGCGGAGAACATCGGCGCCTTCATCGCCGAGCCGATCCAGGCTTCGGGCGGCGTGATCGTCGCGCCCGAAGGCTATCTGAAGCGCACCTACGACATCTGCCGCGAGCACGACATCCTCACCATCTCCGACGAGGTCGTCACCGGCTTCGGGCGGCTCGGCCACTGGTTCGCCTCGAAGGAGGTGTTCGGCATCGAGCCCGACATCATCACCTGCGCCAAGGGTTTGACCTCGGGCTATCTGCCACTCGGCGCGGCAATCGTCTCCAAGCGCCTCTATGCCGAAATCACCAACGACAACGCCAAGGGCGCCTATTTCGCCAATGGCTACACCTATTCGGGTCATCCGGTGTCGTCGGCTTGCGCCCTGAAGAACATCGAGGTGTTCGAGAAGACGGGGCTGCTCGAGCATGTGAGGAAGGTCGCGCCGCTGTTCCAGGCGCGGATGCGGGCGCTGAAGAGCATCCCGATCGTCGGCGACGTGCGCGGCATGGGTCTCGTCGGCTGCGTCGATTGCCGCGTCAGCACCGACGACACCGACCCCTGGAACCCCAAGCACAAGCTCGGCGCCCGTATCGACCGGCACTGCAACGCGCTCGGGCTGCTGGTGCGTCCGATCCTCAACATGTGCGTGTTCTCGCCCCCGCTCATCATCACGGAAGCCCAGATCGAGGAAATGTTCGCGATCCTCGAGAAGGGACTGAAGGCGACCATGGACGAGCTGGTGCGCGAGGGGATCTGGAAGGGTTGATCGCCGGGCCGCGAAACTCGGACGATGGAAGGAGGTCCGACGCCATGTTCCAGCCCTCCGCAAAGGCCGCCGCGCTGAAGGTGCGGCTCGAAGCGTTCATGGCGGAGCACATCCTGCCGAGCGAGGCGCGGCTGCACGCCGAGCGGCGCGAAGGGGCAGCCGGCGAGCGTTGGCGCTTCCCGCCGCTGATGGACGAGTTGAAGGCAAGGGCGCGCGCGGCCGGGCTGTGGAACCTGTTCATGCCCGGCGAGCGCCACGGCGCGGGACTGACGAACCTCGACTATGCGCATCTGTGCGAGATCATGGGACGGTCCTCGGCCGCGCCCGAGGCCTTCAACTGCAGCGCGCCCGATTCCGGCAACATGGAGACGCTCGCGCTTTATGGCAGCGAGGAGCAGAAAGCCCGCTGGCTCGAGCCGCTGCTCGCCGGCGGGATCCGATCCTGCTTCTCGATGTCCGAGCCGGCGGTTGCCTCCAGCGACGCGACCAACATTTCAACCGAGATCCGCCGCGACGGCGACAGCTATGTCATCGACGGGCGCAAATGGTGGTCGTCGGGGGCGATGGGCGAGCGCTGCCGGATCGCGATCGTGATGGGCCGCACCGACGCGAGCGCCCACAAGCACAGGCAGCAGTCGATGATCCTGGTGCCCCTCGACACGGCTGGCGTCAGGATCGAGCGGCCGCTCACGGTGTTCGGCTACGACCATGCGCCGGGCGGACATGCCGAGATCAGCTACGACAACGTGCGGGTGCCGCTTGCCAACATGCTGCTCGGCGAGGGCCGCGGCTTCGAGATCGCGCAAGGTCGACTCGGTCCCGGACGCATCCACCATTGCATGCGTCTGATCGGCGTCGCCGAGCGCGCGCTCGAGCTGATGTGCGCACGCGCGAGCAGCCGCACCGCCTTCGGCCGTAAGCTCGCCGAGCAGGGCGCGATCCGCCAGGACATCGCCCGCTCGCGTTGCGAGATCGAGCAGGCGCGCCTGCTGACGCTGAAGGCAGCCGCCATGATGGACACGGTCGGCAACAAGGCGGCGCGCAAGGAGATCGCCATGATCAAGGTGGTGGCCCCCGCCATGGCCTGCGCCGTGCTCGATCGCGCGATCCAGGTGCATGGCGCGGCCGGCGTGTCGCAGGATACGTTCCTGGCCGAGGCCTATGCCAAGGCCCGCTCGCTGCGGCTCGCCGATGGTCCCGACGAGGTGCACCGGGAGTCGATCGCCCGCATGGAGCTGGCCCGGTTCGCGTGAAGGCAGGGAGGCACTCATGTTCCGCCTCGATGGCAAGACGGCGATCGTCACCGGCGCAACGCGCGGCATCGGCCGGGCAACCGCCGAGCTGTTGGGGCGAGCCGGCGCCCGCGTCGTGATCACCGGACGCAAGGCCGAGAGTTGCGAGCAGGCACGGAGCGAGATTGCGGCGCTCGGCATCGACTGCCTCGCCGTCGCCGGACATGCAGGGCGTCGCGCCGATCTGGAGCAGCTGGTCGCGCACACGATCGCGGCGACGGGCTCGATCGACATCCTCGTCTGCAACGCGGCAACCAACCCGGTTTCGGCGACACTTGCGCAGACGCCGGACGCGGCCTTCGACAAGGTGATGGAGACGAACCTCAAGGGCCCGCTGTGGCTCTGCAACGCCGCGCTGCCTCACATGCAGGCGCGGGGCGGGGGCAGCGTCGTCATGCTCTCCAGCATCGCCAGCCTGCGCGGTGCGCCAGGCCTCGGCGCCTATGCGATCTCGAAGGCAGCCGTCAACGCGCTCGTGCGCAATCTCGCCCTCGAGTGGGGGCCATCGGGAATCCGGGTCAATGCGCTGGTGGCCGGGCTCGTCGAGACCGAGTTCTCGCGTCTCCTCTGGGAGGATCCGGCCCGGCGCGAGAAGGCGGAGACGCGCACGCCGCTGCGGCGGATCGGCTCGCCTGCCGATATCGCCGGCGCGGCGCTGTTCCTCGCGAGCAGTGCCTCCGCCTACATGACCGGCCAGTGCCTCGTCGTCGACGGCGGCGAGACCATTGCGCCATGAGCGAGCTGGTCGAGGTCCTGCCCCGCCACCGGTTCGACAAGGACCGTCTGGCGGGCTACCTCGCCCAAGCCTGGCCTGGACTCGCGGGGCCGGTGCGGGTGCTGCAGTTCCAGGGCGGCCAATCCAATCCGACCTTCCTGATCGATCGCGCGGGCGAGCGCTGCGTGCTGCGCAAGCAACCGCCGGGGCCGCTGCTGCCCAAGGCCCACCAGATCGACCGGGAATTCCGCATCATGTCTGCGCTTGCCGCAACGGCCGTGCCGGTCCCGCGCATGCTGCATCTGTGCGCGGACCGCACGGTCATCGGCACGCCGTTCTATCTGATGGAGCATGTGGCGGGGCCCATCTCAGCCGAGCCGCACATGCCCGATCTGCCGTTGGCGGAGCGCCGCCTGGTCTGGCGCGATCTCGTCGGCACGCTGGCGCGGCTGCATGCGCTCGACTGGCAGGGCCTCGGCCTCCGGGATTTCGGGCGTCCCGACGGCTATGCAGCCCGCCAGGTCAAGCGCTGGTCGGCGCAGTACAGCGCTGCTCGGACGCAGGAGATCCCGGCCATGGATCGGCTGGGCGCTTGGCTCGCCGACCACATTCCGCGCGAGGAACGGGCCGCGATCGCGCACGGGGACTATCGGATCGGCAATGTGATCAACGATCCCGCTGCCCCGCGCATCGTCGCCGTGCTCGACTGGGAGCTGTCGACCATCGGCCATCCGGTCGCCGATCTCGCCTATTGCCTGATGCCGTTCCGCCTGCCATTCGGCGGCGCGGCGGCGCCTGGTCTCGCCGGGCTCGATCTGGCCG
>JANNSW010000037.1:0-8578 GCA_031403055.1 Hyphomicrobiaceae bacterium
GCGAACCAGCTCCTCGGCCGACAACCGGTCGGGCTCGGGAAAGACGATATCGAATCCGACCGCCGTTGCCCCGAGCGCACTCAAGCGGCGCATCAGCTCCGCCATCGCCGAGCGGGGCCAGGGCCATTGCCCGATTCGCGCATGGCTTTCCTCGTCGATCGCGACGATGCGCACCGGCAGGGCCGGATCGAGGGCACGCGGGCTGAATTGCTGATAGGTGTCGAACACGAGGCTGCGCATGCGTGCGACCGGCAGCGGATCGAGCGCGCGCAGGATCGAGGCGACCGCCAACAGCGTCACCACGATCGCCAGGAACGCATGACCACGCCGCATGCTGCCGATACCTCGCCGGGTCGTTCCTTGCCGATATCCGCTGGGATACGATGGGCGGGAGCAAGGCGATCAGTCGAGCTTACCAGCGATTTCGGCAGATGCCACTCCACTTCCCCGCGAGGCGCTCTACCGGCCGTCGCCATCGGTTGACACCGGACGCGGCCGGCTCCAGCTTCCTCCATCGACCGCGCCATAGGAGCGAGACCATGAGTGAGAACCGGACTGGTGGGCGTGACGGGCTCCTGCGGAGCCGAGCCGCCCGGGTCATCCCTGGCGGCATGTGGGGCCATCAGAACGCGGCCCGGCTGCCGGCCGCCTATCCGCAGTATTTCTCGCGCGCCGAGGGTTGCCGCATCTGGGATGCCGACGGGCGCGTCTACATCGACTTCATGTGCGCCTGGGGCCCGATGATCCTGGGCTACAACGATGCCGATGTCGAGCGGGCGGCCGATGCCCAGCGCCGCCTCGGCGACTCGTTGAACGGTCCCACCGAGCGTCTGGTCGAGCTGGCCGAGTTGGTGGTCGAGACAATCCCGCATGCCGACTGGGCGATGTTCCAGAAGAATGGCACCGATGCGACGACTGCTTGCGTCGTGATCGCGCGGACCCACACCGGCCGGCGCAAGATCCTCGTCGCCAACGGCGCCTATCACGGGGCCGTTCCCTGGTGCAATCCCTATCCCGCGGGATCGCTGCCGGAGGACCGGGCGCATATCCAAAAGTTCGATTTCAACGCCGTGGCGAGCCTGGAAGCCGCAGCCGCCGAGGCAGGTAGCGATCTCGCCGGCATCGTCGTCTCGGGCTTCAAGCACGATCTCGGCAAACGCCACGATCTGCCCGAGCGCGCTTTCGCCGAAGCCGCCCGGCGCATCTGCGATCGAACCGGAGCCCTCCTCATCGTCGATGACGTGCGCGCGGGATTTCGTGTCCACCTGGGCGGGAGCTGGGAGGTCGTGGGCGTCCAGCCCGACCTGTCGGCCTGGAGCAAGGCGATTGCCAACGGCCACGCGCTCGCCATGGTGACGGGCAACGACCGCTGCCGGGAGGCGGCCACCAGGATTTTCGTCACCGGCTCGTTCTGGACGGGCGCGGTTGCCATGGCCGCTGCCATCGCCACCATCGGCAAGCTGAAGGCGAGGGATGGCATCGATCACATGTGGGCGATGGGCCAGCGTCTGCGCGACGGGCTCGCACGGCAGGCGGCCACCCACCGGCTGAAACTGGTGCAGTCGGGTCCGCCCGCCATGCCGGTGCTGCTGTTTGACGACGATCCAGACCGCAAGCTCGGCTGGACGTTCTGCACCGAGGCGCTGAAGCGCGGCGTCTATCTGCATGCAACCCACACGATGTTCCTCTCGGCCGCCCACACCGAAAAGGACATCGATCAGGCGCTCGAGGCGACAGATGAGGCGATGGCCGTCGCCGCCAAGGCCTGACACCGGATGCCATGCTCTTGCCGACGGCGCATTTGCCATGCGCCCTGGCCGCCCATTGCCAGAGCGCGTCATAGTCCCTACCCAAGCGGTGCCTAGTGGTCCAAATCCGACATTTGCATCCGCTGGCAGCACGCCCCGAGCAAATGTCGGATTTATAAGGACCACTAGCAACTCTATGATTCTAGTGGAGCTTCTGAATTTGACATTTGAGCACGAGCCTAGCGGCAACCGGGACTCAAATGTCAAATTCGCTCCACTAGTCGAATCGCACAGGCCAGAGGGATCACACATGAAGATCTGCATGATCGGCGCGGGCTATGTCGGCCTCGTCTCGGCGGCGTGCTTTTCCGAGTTCGGCTGGAACGTGCGCTGCATCGACAAGGACGAGAGGCGCATCGCCCAGCTGAAGGAAGGCGTGAGCCCGATCTACGAGCCCGGGCTCGACGATCTGCTCGAGCGCAATCTCGCGGCCGGACGCCTCGTGTTCACGACAGAGCTCGGGCAGGCAGTTGCCGAGGCCGATATCATCTTCCTTGCCGTCGGCACTCCGATGCGCCGGGGCGATGGTCATGCGGACCTCTCCTATGTGTTCGCGGCGATCGAGGAGATCGCGCCGCATCTGTCCGGCTTCACGGTCATCACCACCAAATCGACGGTGCCGGTCGGCACCAGCCGCGAGATCGAGCAGCGCCTGCGCGCGAGCCGGCCCGACGCTCAGTTCGCCGTGTGCTCCAATCCGGAATTTCTGCGCGAAGGCTCAGCGATCCAGGATTTCACCCATCCCGATCGCGTCCTCGTGGGCCATGACGATCCGCGCGCCAAGGACCTGATGGAGCGCCTCTACAAGCCGTTGGCGCTGCGCAACGCCCCGGTCATGTTCGTCGGGCGCGAGGCAGCCGAGCTCGCAAAATACGCGGCCAACGCCTTCCTCGCCTTGAAGATCAGCTTCATCAACGAGGTCGCGGACCTGTGCGAGGAGGTCGGGGCGAACGTCCAGGAGGTCGCCGGCGCGATCGGCGCAGACCGTCGTATCGGCGACAAATTCCTGCATCCGGGGCCGGGCTATGGCGGGTCGTGCTTCCCCAAGGACGTTTCCGCGCTGATCCGAACCGCGCGCGAGAGCCGCTCGCCGCTGTCGATCATCGAGCAGGTGCAACGTGTCAATGACGAGCGCAAGATCGCCATGGCATCGCGGATCGCCAAGGCTTGCGGAGGCTCGGTCGCGGGTAAGACGATCGCGGTCCTGGGCGTCACCTTCAAGCCCAACACCGACGACATGCGCGAGGCGCCGAGCCTCGTGATCGTACCGATGCTGCAGGAGCGTGGCGCGGTCGTCAGGGCCTATGATCCCCAGGGTCGCAAGCATGCCGAGCTGCTGTTCCCGGGCGTCACCTGGGCGCAGCATGCGCTGGATGCGGCCGAGGGCGCCGACGCCGTTGTGGTGCTGACGGAATGGAACGAGTTCCGCGCCATTGCGCTCGATGAGCTGCGCAAGCGCATGCGTGGTGATGTGCTGATCGACCTGCGCAATATCTTCCAGCCGGGCGAAGCCCGCGAGGCAGGCTTCCGCTACACCAGCGTCGGCCGGAGCTGAGCGGCCTCATGCACGATCGGCAGCCCGCCGGGCCACCGATGCTGTCGGGAGTGGATCATCGCCGGTAGCGGCGATCAGCGCAGGCTGCCGCCATTGATGCCCTTGTAGAAGTTCCGGTAGGCAGCGGCAGAGCCGATTCGACGGGTTGTCCGCTGGCGGACGACGCGCGGTTGCGCCGTGGCGCGCGGACGCTTGACCGTCACGCCCAAGCCATAGGTGGGGGCCTTCAGCTTCTTGCGGGACGTCTTCTGCACGATCGTCACGGACGGCGACCAGCCATTGTTGTCGATCGAGGCAATCTGAACCTTGCGCTTGCCGCCGGCGGTCGCCTTGGCAATTACGGTCCCACCTTCGGGCGCGTAGGCATCGGGCGATTGCTTCTGCGCTTTGCCGAGCTTCGTCTTCTCGGATTTCGTCGTGGCGACGATAGGCTGATCAGGCTCGCCCAGGTCGGCGGCGGCGACCTGTGCGGGCGCTGCCGCTGCAATGCTGGCGAGCACGATCGGGCCTTCCGCCGTCGGCGGATTGGCCTGTTCCGTGCCGGGAGGCGCTGCCTCCGCGACAACCGGCAACGGGGCCGGCAGTTGCAGCCGGGCAATGGTCTCGGCCGGCTTGCATCGACCATCCCGATTTGGGGCCTGACCAGCAACGCAGGCAGCGCGGCAGACCCGATTGTCGGATTTCTCCAACAATATCAGCATCACCGGATCCGGCGCACCCGAAGAGCGATCGAGATTGAGGCGATCCGCAAAGGCGACTACCGCACGCCGGGTCGCGCGCGTCCAGGACCCCGACACACGGCCATCGAAGCAGCCGACGCGGCGCAGCTCATGCTGCAGGGCCATGACCAGCCTGATCCTGCCCGCCTCGTCATCCAGCGCGGGCTCGGGAGCCCCAGGGACAGCAGCCAGTTCAGCAGGCGTGGCTTGGGTGACAGTCGCTGCCCACGAAGCAGGCTCGGCCGCACCGTTGGCTGCATTTGCTGCTGGAGTGAAATCTGTCGCGATCGGGGCTATCGCATTGGCTGTATCGTCAGAACCAGGGGTGCCCTGCGTGGCTATTGCCACGATAGCGGCCAGATGACCCTTCTCATCGGTCGTCGGCAGCAACGTGCCCACCGCCCAGATCGCCGATATGATGGTCAAGACGCTCAGAATGCGCCACATGATCCAACTCCAACTCAACCGGCCAAACAAACACGCACAAGCACACGCATAAGCAAGAGCGAGGCCAGACGCCGACGGCCCGCGATCCGTAGTCCACGCACTATACATAAGCTGAGCCCTAAAGCACAGCAAAAGAATGAGAAAACTGCGTCCGTCCGGAGCAGTACCGGCGCCTTGGCGACCTCAGGCTGGGTGAAGGCAGGCCGTGCCGGATCGTGTCGCGCCTCTGGCCAGGACTGGTGCATTGGCGGCCGCCGCCACGTTTGGCCTGTCGACCGATCGGGCCTTGACGCCGCGCAATCGTGGCTAAACAGCCACACCAGTTGCCCGCGGCCGGACACGCCCTGCGTTGTTGCAATGAATGGCCTGCACGCCCTTTAGTTAACGCCCCACCAGACACAATATCTAGGTGTCGTTGCCAGGCGGAACGCTCCATGTTGTGGATAAAATGGGTCATTGCTGTGGATAACACCTGACACTGGAGGGGCTGTCCACAGGCTGCAATTCACTCCCGCGCACCCCCGGCCCGACACTTTCCTGCCATGGAGAAGGCCGCAATTTTTCGCCGAAACGCCAAAAAAGCTCCGCAGGCCGGCTCGAATCGGACTAGTTTCCCGGCATTGGGGTTTTAGCCCGTTACGCGTTTGTCCCATGCCCAGAAAGCGGCAGTTGCGGTTGTACACAAGCGGATGCGGCAAACACGAGCTTGTGGACAAAAGCCAGTGCCGGACTGGGCCCTGTGGCGATCTTGTTGGTGTCGCTCCGAGATGCCGTTCCGCTGACGACCTGGTTCGATCGGGTCTGAGCCAAACGCACCTCGAGCTCTTTGTACTCTGTCGAACCTCAGGAATGGGACTTTGGCCTCATAATTCCGACTGGTTGTTCGACGGGGTCGCGGCGGGTTCGCCGCCCGGCTTCCAAATGAAGGAGGGGGCACCTCACATGAGACACGCTCTGGGTGCGTTAGGCGTATTGGCGGCTTCGATACTGCTATTGGTATCGGCAGCCATGAATTGGCGATTTGGCTACAGCCTTGGAGGATCGGAATTTGACTCCCAATTGTTGGGCCTGGCGAGCGCCGCGGCCGATTGCCTGAAAGCGCTCATTCCGTTCTTCCTGTTTGCGGCCTTGCGAAACAAGCAATGGTCACAGGCGGTGGCGGCTACACTGCTCTGGGGGGTCTGTCTCACGTACTCGCTGACGTCCGCTCTCGGCTTCTCCGCCCTCAACCGTGCCGATACGGCCGGTGAGCGCACCGTCCAAGCCACGGTCTATACGGACCTGCGGACGGAATTGGACAAGACCCGAGAGAAGCTGGGTTGGGTGCCACAGCACCGCCCCGCAGGTACTGTCGCGGCTGAGATGGAAGCCATGAAGCAGCAGAAAGCCTGGCGGACGACTGTCAGTTGCGCGAATGCAACGACGGTCACGAGCAGGACCTTCTGCGGCGACTTCCAGAAGCTGGATGGCGAGCTGGCCTCGGCCATGGAAGCCGGCAAGCTGCAAACCCGGATCGACGAGATCCGTGTCAGCTTGGCCGGTGCGACGACCACTGCTTCGGTGGCGGGCTCCGACCCCCAGGTAGCTGTCCTGTCAAGCCTGTCTGGCCAGAACAAAGAGCTGGTCCAGACCGCATTGACACTGATGGTTGCCATCCTGGTGGAGCTCGGCTCCTCGCTCGGCTTGTTCGTCGCCTTCAGTGCCTGGCGCGATCCGAGCCTGGCCGTGGCCAAGGGTGAGACCGTCGCGAAAGTGCTCGCGCCGGCCACGCCAACCGCCAGTCTGACGGCTAACGACAACCGCTCGGTCGCCAAATTGAGCGCGCCCGAGACGGATGTGGAACGCTTCCAGCGTGACCGCGTGGATGTGAAAGAAGGAGCCAGCCTGACAGCGACAGAACTGTACGAGGACTACTGCGTCTGGTGCGAGGACAACCACAAGGAGCCGATGGCGCTCCCCACCTTTGGACGGCAGTTTGGTGAGCTCGGAGTTCACAAGGTCAAAATCGGAGGACGCATTCGCTACATCGGCATCAAGCTTGCAGCAGGCGGCATGGACGAAGAGGACCGAACGCCGGAACGCGCACTGCCAATTGCAGCGTAGCGCTTGAAGCGAACACCAGATTGATACCGGCACTTGCCGGCCAATCGAGAGAGAGCGGCTCGCCACACGGCGGCCGCTCTTTTCATTTGGGGCGCCTCAGGCGTCGGCGAGCTTGCGGATGTCGGTGATGGTGAAGCCCATATAGTAGCGTGCGCCGCGCCCGATACGCCTGGGCGCGAGGTCGTACAGCTCCTGGTTGGGCGAGGGTTGAAAGGCGAGCTGAGCCTGGCCCTCCCAGACATCGGCCACGTGCCGGCCCGATCCGGTGAAGGCGACCACATCATGCACCAGTGGTCCCTTTGAACCCTGTGCCAGATCGGGGAAGTGCCGCAGACCCAGGCACGGGCTGACGGCCAAGCCGAGCGGCGCGTCGCAGGCCCGCTCCAACGTGAGCGAGGCTTCAACCAGCCGCCGGTCCCTGAAACTCATGGTCGCCCCGAACCGCGAGCCCCGCTCCAGCGGCGAGCCGCTGGCGTTCGCTATGGGATAGGACCGGGACATGCGGATCACCGCCTGCTGTTTGGGCAGCCCCTGGATCAGGCCGCGATAGAGGTTGATGTCGTTATCGACATACATGAACGGGCAGATGAAGGAAGGTTGGCCCTGATAGCTGCAGCCGATCAGCAGGAAGAACTCATTGTACTGGCCTCTGACCGGGTCGAGCAGCTCGGTCCCGCCCTCGCTCGTCGATTGCCATTCGCAGAAATGAGCGATGGCGTGCCCCGGGTCTGGTCCCTCGCAGAAGCCTTTCGGCAGGAACCGCTGCACGGCCGCCGGATCAGCCCAGTACTCGATCGCGAGGATCACCCCGGCATTGGTCCAGGGCGGCGGCGGGACGATGCCGGAGATACCTTTGGGCGAGAGGGGCGTCGAAAAGCCTTTGAGCATGGTCGGGCTCTCTGTCGGAGGTGGGGGTGGTGAAGACGGCCGATTTTATCGGCGGACCGCGACCTTGTCTCGCGTCGGTGAGGGCGGGGGCGGGCAAGAAAAAACCGGCCGTGGCGATTGTCCACGGCCGGTTGAGTTGAGAGATGCCTCAGGGGAGATGAGGAGGCCGGTTGAACCGCGTCGGTGTCATCGGCCAGTGAGCTGAAATTGGGGGCTGGAGGGGCAATCCGCAAAACACAAGGGTGTGAGCAAGAGGTGACCGGCATCTTGCCCTGGCTTCGGCGGGCGCCTTATCCTGGCGAGCCGGATTCGGACCGAAGGAAGCACGGTGTGGAGCTGATCGTCGTTGTTCTGGTGGTGGCGGCCGTCCTGGTCGGGGCCGCGCTGTTGCCGCATGGTCGAGCCCACCGCCAGCTTGCACTCGACGTGGTGCCCGACACGCCAGCGGCCTTTGGCTATCGCACCTCGTGGATCGCCATTCGCACCCGCGAGACCGGGCAGGTGGTGGAGGCACTCGATCTCGCCGGCGTCGAGCCCGCCAACTGGAAGGCTGGAATCGGCGCGGTCTATGACGAGAAGCTCGGTGATCGCACCGTCTTCATCTCGCCCCCGGTTGCCGGCTGGACCTTCGTTGTCGGCCTGGCCCTGCCCCATCCCATGGGCCGTCGGTTCACGGACAGATGCACCCCGCTGTTGATGGATCTCGGCCGCCGTTTCAGCGAGGTGCAGTACTACTTCACCTATCCGGTGATCGATTTCTACGCCTGGGCCCGTGTGGTCGACGGCAAGCTGACACGCGCCTTTGCCTGGGGTGACGACGGCATCATCTGGAATACCGGGCGCGTCACCAGGGAGGAGCGTGCGCTGGGTTTGCGGCTGCTGGAGGCGGCCGGTAGCGCGGGCGCGGTGTTCGAGAGCTTCCCGACCGAGGATCACGTGGTCGATCTGGCGGCGCGTTGGGGCCTCGATCCGACCACGCTCGACCGGATCGAGATCGCGCCGGACAAGGGGTTCCTCGGCCGGGCGCCGGCATTGTGGCGCATGACCACGTCGGAGCT
>JANNSW010000038.1:0-2578 GCA_031403055.1 Hyphomicrobiaceae bacterium
GGCGGCTCGGCTCTGCTCGCCGAGCTGCGCGAGGTTGCCAAGGCTGGCTGCCCGCGCCTGCTGCTGGTGGCGGCGGAGACTGCGGACCAGCCTGCCACACCTGATGGGATCGACGGGCAGATCGCCTTGCCACTGCGCCGCGCCTCGATCGAGCGTGCCCTTGCACCGCTCTTGCCGATGCTGCGTCCGCGTCCGCAGGCAGTCGTACAGCCGCTGCAGCCGGTGCGCGCCAAGGATGGCCTCAGGATCCTGCTGGTCGAGGACAATCCCGCCAACCAGAAGGTCGCGCTCGTCTTCCTGCAGCGTGCCGGCCATAGGGTCGAGATCGCCAGCGACGGCCTGACGGCGCTCGCGATGTTCACGAGCGGCAACTACGATACCCTGCTGATGGACATCCAGCTGCCCCACGTCGACGGCCTGCATGCCACCCGCAAGATCCGCGGCGGCAACCACAATCAGCACGTTCCCATCATTGCGATGACCGCAAACGCCATGAAGGGCGACGCGGAAGTGTGCCTGGCGGTCGGGATGGATGCCTATTTCCCCAAGCCGATCGACTGGGACCGCCTGCTGGCACTGCTCGCCTCGATCGCGTGCGGCGAGCAGCGCAGCCGAGGCCAGCGGACGGGCACCTGACGTCGACCTCGGCGTGAGCGGTTCTCGATTTCCCGGCCAAGCGCGGGCCACGAAATGGGCGCCATGTCACGCGCGGCAGTTCTGCTTGCTAGTGTTCTGACTCATTCATTTAGTACCCTAAATGAATGGCCAGCCCACTAGCCAACTCTTTGTTTGTGTTCCGTCTTTCCATTCATTGATCCAGCTTCGCCGGAATCGAATGAATGGGACGGAACACTCGCGTGACCTGGGCTCGAGTGCGCCAGCTGCGCCTCGTTGTCCGGGTTCCGGCGGCACCGAGGTGATCCCGCCCGCGGGCGCGGCACTGCGGCTCGGCGCGCGCATTGCTTGCCGGCAGCTCGCATGCGACGTTTGCCGCAAAAATCAGCGGGAGGACGACATGCACATCGCCGTGCTCGGGGCCGGAATTGCCGGCATCACCACTGCCTGGCAGCTGTTGAAGGACGGCCATGAGGTGACGGTCATCGATCGCGAGAGCGAGGCCGCCAATTTCACGAGCTTTGGCAATGCGGGCCTGATCGCGCCGGGCCACGCCTATGCCTGGGCTTCGCCCCGCGCTCCGGGCATGATGTGGCGCTCGCTGTGGCGCGGCGACCAGGCGATCCGGCTGAAGCCCCAGCTCAGTCCCCGGCAATGGGCCTGGATCGCCGGCTTTCTCGCGCAATGCACGGCCGGGCGCGCGACCACCAACACCAAGGTGAAGGCCCGTCTGTGTACCTATTCGCAGCAGGTGCTGCACGAGGTCGTGGCCGAGACCGGCATCCCCTACGACCGGGTCGAGGGCGGGCTCGTCTACTTCTATCGCACGCCCGCAACCTTCAAGGCCGCCGTTGCCAAATGCCAGATCCTGCGCGATTGCGGCATCGCCATCGAGGAGCTCGATACGGCCGCGGCCATCGCCAAGGATCCCGGACTCGCCGCCGCGCGCGACCAGATCGCGGGCGCGCTGTTCGTGCCGGGCGACGAGGGTGGCGATTGCCGGATCTTTGCCCAGGGACTGGCGCAAGCCTGCCGTAAGAAGGGCGCGACCCTGATGCTGGGGACGACCGTCAAGTCGCTCTCGACGGCGGGCGGCGAGGTGACGGGAATCGAGACCGACAAGGGCACGGTGAAGGCGGATGCCTATGTGCTGTGCCTGGGCGTCTACAGCCCGCATCTGGCCGGGAAGCTCGGCATCAGGCTGGCGATCTATCCGGTCAAGGGCTACTCGATGACGATCCCGATCACCGACAAATCAGCGGTTGCCCAGCGCGGTGGGGTCGACGAGGACAATCTGCTGGCCTATTGCCCGTTTGGAGCGCGCATGCGCGTGACGGCGACCGCCGAGATCGCCGGCTACAGCGTCGCCCACCGCCCCGAGGATTTCCGCGTGATGACCGAGCGGACGCAGAAGCTCTTCCCCAAGGGCCTCGACTTCGCCAAGGCGAGCCATTGGGCGGGCCTCAGGCCGATGACGCCGACCGCGATCCCGATCATCGATCGCTCGCCCATTCCGAACCTATTCCTCAACACCGGCCACGGCCACATGGGTTGGACCATGTCCAACGGCTCCGCCCGCATCCTCGCCGACCTGATCGGCCAGAAGCAGCCGGCGATCGAGCATGCGGGAATGGGGTATGGGGGGTAGGTCGGACCGAGGGCCTCGGCGAGGCCCGATGTCCGACGCGACGCCAGCGGCCGGCATGCCGGCTCTCGAGAAACGCATCGTCTGAACCCTACGAATGGACCGTAGGTCGGACTGACCCCGGCCTCGTGCCGGGCGATGTCCTACGGGTCAGGAGTCGTCGGACTTCGCGAAGAGCTACCCAGAAACAAGGGCGGGCAGAGTGGCACTGGCGGCGCTGCTCGCGCAAGGAGCGGCGGGCGTCAGTGTGACCTCGAAGCCGAGGCTCTCGAGGCGGGCTTGCAAGTGCGTTGCGAGGCGGGCCTTCGTCGGTGTGTC
>JANNSW010000039.1:0-3992 GCA_031403055.1 Hyphomicrobiaceae bacterium
GGGAGGCCGTCGCGGTCGAGGATCTGGAGTAGGGGGGCGGCGTGATTCAACAGAAAAAGCCGTCATGGCCGCGAAGGCGGCCATCCATGCGCGTTCCGATGGATTGCCGAGGTCAATTCCGTCATCACACCCAACTCGTAGTGGACCGTGCCGGTATCGAAATACAGTGGCTTTCACCCACGCGCATGGATGGCCGCCTTCGCGGCCATGACGATCATTGGTATTGCTGTGATGATTTCCCGCCAAAATGCCCCCGCCGGCCCAGCCACACCATCAGGGCCAGCGCCGGCAGGCCTGCGACCGCCGTCGCCGCAAAGAATGCAGGCCAGCCGAGTGAGGCCGCCGCAAAGCCCGACCCGGACGCGATCAAGGTGCGCCCGACGCTCGCGAGCGCGGTCAGCAGGGCAAATTGGGTCGCGGTGTGGAGAGGCGAGCGGCAGAGCGCGGACAGATAGGCGACGAAAATGACCGTGCCGATGCCGCCGGCCAGGTTCTCGATGACGATCACTGCCGACAGTGCCGCATTGGCGACCGGCAGCAGCGCAAGCGCGGCAAAGCCGAGGTTCGAGACCATCTGAATGAGCAGGGCCAGCAACAGCGCGCGCCCGAGCGGCAGGCTGCCGGCAATCGCCCCGCCGAGGAAGCCACCGGCGAGCGTCGCCACCAGCCCCAGCCCCTTCACGATCGCCGCATAGGCCGCCTTGTCGTAGCCGATCGCCAGCACGAACGGGCCGGTCATGACGCCGGCAAGCGCGTCCGTCAGCTTGAACAGGACGACGAAACCGAGCACCCAGAGCGCGAGTGGCTGCGAAAGGAAGTCCGCAAAGGCAGTGACCGCGGTCCGCGCGACGCGCAACAGCGGGTGCGTCTCGCTCGGATCCCCCGCCAATCCCGCGCGGGCCGGCTCCCCCGCCAACAACACGGCAATCATGCCGACGCCGACGAGCCCCGCCATGACCAGGATCGCGAGCCGCCAGGCAAGGCCCTTGTCGATGCCGCCGGATTCCATCCACGCGACCAGCAGGATCGCGCCCGCGCCTGAGACCAGCATCCCGATCCGGTAGGCCGCGACGTAGCTGGCCATGCCCGCCGCCTGCTCGTCGCGACCGAGGCTCTCGACCCGCCAGGCATCGATCACGATGTCCTGGGTGGCGGAGGCAAACGCAACCGTCAGCGCCGCCACGGCGAGCGCCACCGGACTGGCGAGCGGATCGACAAGGGCAAGCTGCGCGATCGCCGCCGCGAGCAGCAATTGAGCGCCCAACAGCCAGCCGCGCCGCCGTCCGAGCCGCCCGAGGATCGGCAGGTCGAGCGCGTCCACCACCGGCGCCCAGAGGAATTTGAGCGTGTAGGGCAGCCCCGCCAGCGACATGAGGCCGATTGCCCCGAGATCGAGGCCCAGGTCCGCCATCCAGAGCGCGAGCGTCGAGCCCGAAAGCGCCAGCGGCAATCCAGCCGAGAAGCCCAGGAGTGCCGTGAGCAGAACGCGGCCGCGCAGATAGACGGTGAGCGGATGCGCATGGCCGGTCGTGGGTGCGGTCATCGTTGGAATATGCTCGCTTGAACACCAAGTGGGCGGGCCGGTCCACGGCTCCGGCCTCTCGATAAACAATCATTCACGAAACCGCGAGGCCCCTGTTGTGCGGCGCAAGGCATGCCCAGTTATCGGCTATCGGCAGCGATACGGAGTGAACCGGAAGCGCCGAACGACAAGAGCAAAAGCCGAATGGAGATCATCATGAAGAACACCACCCTTGCAATTCTTGCCCTGACACTCTCGGTTGCAGCCGTCGGCAGCCCGGCCATGGCCGAGCGCTCGAGCACGCCGAAGCGGTCGACTGCGGCCGTGTCCGCGGTCGTGCCCCAGGTCGCGGGCTTCGTCGCCAGGAGCGGCGCGGGCTACACCCGCCAGCTCTGGAAGAGCCCGGTCTATGAGGGCTCGCTGCGCAGCAAGTAGGTCGCACGATCACTTCGGCCCATCCTGGGCGCGCCCGTTCCTTCCCTCGTACACGTTCAATCCCAAACGCCGCGGCATGCACGCCGCGGCGTGCGGGAACCCGCATGAGCAAACATGACAAGAAACCAGGAGATGACCATGAAAAAGATCACACTCACCGCCCTTTCGCTCGGCTTGGCTCTCGCCTTTGCCGGTAACGCCCAGGCCGAGCAGTCCCGCTCGCCGCTGGAGCATGGCGCCAGCAAGGCGCGCACGGCCGTCGCTGGCTTCCTCGCCAACGGCAACGGCACCCGCGCATTCGCCTCCGGCGGCTACACCCGCCAGCTCTGGAACAGCGCACCCTACCGCCAGATTTCGCGCCGCTGATACTGAGCATCAAACCCGACAACCTATCCAATGAACCAATGGAGACGACCATGAACAAGATCATCCTCGCCGCCCTCGCCCTCTCGCTCGCCTCGTTCGGTGCAGCGCAGGCGGAAAGCAACGCCATGCCCGGCAAATCGGTTGCCGTCGCGACCGGTCCGGTGGTCTCCGGCTTCGCTGCCCCCGGTTCCTTCACCCGCCAGCTGCAGATGAGCGGCGGCTATGACGTTGGCAGCCGCAAGTAGTCAGGTCGGGGGCGTCCTCCCCTGAGCCCCACGACCTGAAGGGTCCCGGCGTTCGCGCCGGGGCCCTGTTGACATAGGTATGGCGGCCGCCGGCAATCGTGCTAAGGCTCGCAGGCCCCAGAGGGACCCGCGACCGATGCCGAAAACCAGTCACAAATCTGCCACCAGCACTGCCCGATCGGTGGGAGCATCCGCGCCGCCATTGCAGCCGGCCCGCTCGTTCCAGGATCTGATCCTGACGCTGCAGAGCTATTGGGCGCGCCAGGGCTGCGTCATCCTCCAGCCCTACGACATGGAGGTGGGCGCGGGCACTTTCCATCCGGCAACCACCTTGCGCTCGCTCGGGCCAAAGCCCTGGAACGCGGCCTATGTGCAGCCCTCCCGCCGCCCCAAGGACGGGCGCTATGGCGAGAACCCGAACCGGCTGCAGCACTACTACCAGCTCCAGGTGATCATGAAGCCCTCGCCGCCCGACTTCCAGCAGCTCTATCTGGGGTCGCTCGCGGCAATCGGGCTCGATCCGCTGTTGCACGACATCCGCTTCGTCGAGGACGACTGGGAGAGCCCGACGCTGGGCGCCTGGGGGCTCGGCTGGGAGGTGTGGTGCGACGGCATGGAGGTTTCCCAGTTCACCTACTTCCAGCAGGTCGGCGGCTTCGACTGCAACCCGGTCTCGGGCGAGATCACCTATGGCCTGGAACGGCTCGCCATGTACGTGCAGGGCGTCGACCGGGTGTTCGATCTCAACTTCAACGGGCGCGACGACGACAATAAGCTCAGCTATGGCGATGTCTATCTGCAGGCCGAGCAGGAGTTCTCCCGCTACAATTTCGAGCACGCCGATACGGAGAAGCTGCTCGCCCACTTCAAGGATGCCGAAGCCGAATGCAAGGCGCTGCTCCAGAAGGGCGCCTCGGGCGAGCGCCACCTGATGGCGCTGCCCGCCTACGACCAGTGCATCAAGGCGAGCCACCTGTTCAACCTGCTCGACGCCCGCGGCGTGATCTCGGTGACCGAGCGCCAGAGCTACATCTTTCGCGTGCGGGAGCTGGCGAAGGCGTGCTGCGCGGCGTGGCTCAAGACGGCGGGAGGCGGGGCGTGAGTGGACGGCCGGCCGCTCAATAGGCCGCCTTCAGCTTCGGGAACATCGGGAAGTGCTTCACGTTGAGGGTTGCGAGCGCAAGCCCGTGATGCTCGGCAGTGGCGGCGATGAGAGCGTCGAAATCGTCAATGCCGTGCGATGACTTGTAGTGTTTGATGAGTTGACCGGCTCGTTCCGCAATCGAGCGATCGACCTCATGAAATGTAATCCAATTCAGCAGTTGGCGGATGGCGGTCTCTTCCTTCTGTGATCGCGCTCCGGCAATCAGTTCCGTCAGAGAAACCACTGACGCGCGAGGCTTGCCCTTCGAGGCACTCACATA
>JANNSW010000040.1:0-2648 GCA_031403055.1 Hyphomicrobiaceae bacterium
TCGTGCTTCGAGGGGTCCGCCACGTCGCCGCTCCAGAACACGTTGTCGACCAGCACCAGCCCGGCTGGCCGCACCAGACGCCTCGCACGCTCGTAGTAGAGCGGATAGCGCTCCTTGTCGGCGTCAATGAAGGCGAGGTCGAAGCTGCCGGGCTCGAGGCTCGCGATCGTCTCGAGCGCTGGACCCATCCGCAGATCGATCCGGCCAGAAAGCCCCGCCAGCGCCCAATGGCGTTTGGCAATCTCGGCAAAGCGCGGTTCGATCTCGCAGGTGACGATGGTGCCGCCCTCGGGCAGCGCGCCCGCCATCCAGGCCGAGCCGTAGCCCACGAAGGTGCCGATCTCAAGGCAGCGGCGCGCGCCCGAGATCCGCACCAGCTTCGCCATCAGCTGCCCCTGCTCGGGCGACATCCGCATGCCGCGCTCACGCTCCGGCAACCGGTCCGCTTCCTCGCGCTGAGCGCGCAACGCCTCGGGCTCCCGCACCATCTGCTCGGTGAAATAGCGTGCGAGCGCAACTGGTAGACCGAGTGTGGCAGTCGACATCGGCGATCTCCTTGCAAGGCTCAGCCGATGCCGAGCATCAGCTTGATGTTCTGGACGGCTGCGCCTGAAGCACCTTTCCCAAGATTATCGAGGCGCGCAACGAGAACGGCTTGAGCGTGCCGGTCGCTGCCGAACACGCGTACCTCCAGCCGATCGGAATTGTCGAGCGCCTCGGCCTCGATCCGACCGCCCTTCAGCGCCGGATCATCGCCCTCGACGACATCGACCAGCGCCGAGCCACGGTAGCGCTCGGCTAGCACGTCACACAGCTCGGCGACTTTCGGCCGGCCGGGCAGGTCGTCGAGATGCAGCGGCACCGACACCAGCATGCCTTGCCGGAAACTCCCCACGGAGGGCACGAAGATCGGCCGGCGCGTGAGGCCCGCATAGCGCTGCAGCTCCGGCACATGCTTGTGCTCGAGCCCGAGCCCGTACAGCTCGAACGCGGGAGCCTCGCCCGCCTCATGGGCTTCGATCATGGCGCGCCCGCCGCCGCTGTAGCCCGACACCGCGTTGATGGCGAGCCCGTGATCGGGCGCGAGCAAGCCGGCATCGACCAATGGCCGCAGCAGCGCGATGGCGCCAGTCGGATAGCAGCCGGGATTGGTGACGAGCCTCGCCTTGGCGATCGCTTCCCCGTGACCCGGCGCCAGCTCCGGGAACCCATAGACCCAGCCCGGCGCCACCCGGTGGGCGGTGCTCGCATCGACGATGCGCGGGCCTCCGCCGGGGAGGCTCGCAGCCAACGCGACCGTCTCCTTGGCCGCATCGTCGGGCAGGCACAGGACAATGAGGTCGACCTCCCCCAGCAACACGCGCTTGGCTTCGATGCTCTTGCGATCCCCGGCAGCGATGCTCACGAGCTCGATGCCGGCAACAGCCTGGAGCCGCTCGCGGATGCCGAGCCCGGTGGTGCCGGCTTCGCCGTCGATGAAGATGCGGGCACTACGTTGAGCCATGGTGAGCAGTCCCTGTCTCGGTCAGGCTCCACCCATAGGCAGGAGCGGCCGGCCAATCAATGCCGACGAGTGATCGCCCTTGCCGGATTGCCGGCGACCTTGGCGTCCTCCGGCACGTCGCGGATGACGACGCTGCCAGCTCCCACGATCGCATGCGCGCCGATCTCGATGCCGGGAATGATCGAGGCCCCGGTGCCGATGAAGGCGAGCGCACGATAGCGTACGCCTCCAGCCGACCGCACGCCCGGACAGATCTGCACGCCATCCTCGAGCACGTTGTCGTGGTCGAGCGAGGACGCGGTATTGACGATGCAATAGCGGCCGATCGAGCTGTTGGCATTGACGATCGTGCCAGCCATCAGCACGCTCCCTGCTCCGACGCTTGCGGTTGGCGAGACGCTGGCTGCCGGGTGCACGAGCGCGGCGACCTCATAGCCGAGCGCGGCGGCACCTTCGAACAGTGCCTTGCGCCGGTGATTGTCGCCGACCGCGATGAACACCTGAGCCTTGCCTGACGGATGCGTGTTGCGGATCTCACCCAGGCTGCGCCCGAGCACCGGATGCCCGTTGACGATCTCGCCTGCAGGCCTGCTGGCGTCGAGGAAGCCGGCGACGGTCCAGCCCGCCGCCGCGGCGATCTCCGCGCAGACCCGCCCATGCCCTCCGGCCCCGACGATGACGAGATCCCCCCTCATCATGACCCACACCCGTCATCACGGACTGCCGCAGGCAGATCCGGGATCTCCACCGGAAGCTCCGCGCGTGCAGCAAAGCTCCCGGCTCGTGCTGCGCACGTTCGGGATGCCGGGTCGGGGGAAAGGAGAACGTCGCCATGGCTGGGCGCCTCGAGCGCGCGCACGCGGCGCATCGGAGAGCATGACCACACCTTCCACCCGTAATCCCGGACTGCCGCAGGCAGATCCGGGATCTCCATCGAGGTGACAGTGCTCGCGGGTGAGAGCCCGGCTCGCGTGCCGGAGCGTCGGCGCGGGCCACCGTGAGCAGCGCGGCCGGCACTTGGCCGGGATGCCGGGTGAGGGGCGCACGACATCCGCTAGATCTCCCTCGCCATCTTGCCGGCCTCGTAGATCGCCATCGACGCCGTGCGCGCATGCACGCTGTCGCCGATCGCATGCACGGTCTT
>JANNSW010000041.1:0-3058 GCA_031403055.1 Hyphomicrobiaceae bacterium
CGGGCGGGAGCAAGGGCGAATACGTGATGGTGATCGGCGAGGTGGTCGGCATCCACATCGACGAGCGCTTCATCAAGGCCGGTCTCGTCGACACCGCCGCCATGCGCCCGATCGCTCGATTGGGGTATATGGAGTACGCGGTGGTGGAGGAAGCTTTCAAGATGGAGCGGCCGGGGTAGGGTGCGGGCGGTGAAACGGCGTCGGAGGGTGGGCAGGAGCTGTCACCGAGGGCGAGGCTTTGGCGATGGCCAGGGACGCGATCGAGCTGGTGCTTGCAAGCCGCCGCGAGCGTGGCGAGCACATTCCAGAAGAAACAACCACCCCCCTCATTCACAAAGTGACCGTCGCAGTCGCTGCATGAGCCCGCGGCTTCCCGCACTCACCGCTGGCGAGGTTCTGCGCGTGCTCGAGCGTGCCGGCTTTACGATCGCGCGCACTTCGGGAAGCCATCACCGCTTGGTGCATACTGCCCCAGCCGAGCAACCACGGTCTCCGTCCATGCCGGCAAGACGCTGAAGCGCGGCACGCTCCGCGGCATCATCAAACAGGCCGGTCTCACGGTCGACGAGTTTCGCGCCTTGCTGTAGGGTATCGCGAAAAGGAAGGTTTGCTGGACGGGGCCTCGTCATCAGCTGCGAGCGGCACAAGGTACTGAGGCGTCGGCCCCCTTGATGGCATTCGACTGTGTTCGCTGAACCTTGCCGATTGTTGTAAGGTGCGCCCATGGTCGAGCCGGATGTCGACAGGTACCGCGCCCCCCTCTCCCACGCCCGCCGCCGTCTGCGCTGGTGGGTCGGCGGACTCTCGGTTGTTGTGATCTCATTCACGGGACTGAGCATTTGGGCCGAGATCAACCGGCGAGAGGTGGTGATGGACCGGACGATCGCGGCCGGCTTCATCGAGGCCGGCGACATGCTCGTCATCCATGGCAACCTCCCCGCAGCCTTGAAAGCCTACCAGGACAGCCTCGTCATCAGAGAGCGCCTCGCCAAGTCCGACCCCGGCAACGCCAGCTGGCAGCACGATCTCTCGGTCAGCCATATGTGTCTGGCGGAGGTCTACATACGAGCTGGAGACAGGGCTGCGGCACGAGACGAGCTGACCGCTGCTCACGAGATCAGAGCGCGGCTCATTGCCTTGTCGCCCGACAACGCGAGTTGGCAGAGTGACCTCGCTCGGGTCGACAGGCGGCTCGCAGAGCTGGGACTGTGACGCAGCACGTCAATGGGCGAGAGCCGCTGTTGGAATGACGGCACCTGGCCCAAAGCCAAAGTGAGTGTCGGCGTCGAGACTGGCGGCTTCCTGGGGAGCAGGAGACCATGCCATCATCGGCCTGACCGGGCCTTGGCACGGGGTGGCTTGCGCGCCGGACGCTTCGGGCGGGGCTTCGGTTTTGGCGGGCCTTGCGTCCCGGCTGTTTGGGAAGCTCGTCGGTCGCTTCCGGCTCGAAGGCATGGCCCGGCACATAGAGGAAGCCGTGCTCGTCGGCCAGCAGCTTCATGATCCGGTCGAACCGCTTGTAGTCGTGCGAGGTCGACCAGGCCTTGCCGGTCCCTGGATGCACGCGGTTGACCATCATGTGCAGGTGGGCGTGCGGTTTGTCGCCGTGGCCCATGACGAGGGCCTGGTGCTCGGCAAGCCCTGCCAGCTCGAGGGTCTTCAAGGCAATCTCCTGCATGATCTCGGGCGCCGGCTTCTCGTCGGGATGCCAGTTGATCGTCATGTGGTAGGCGGCGTTCTTGCAGCGTCTGGATTTCTCGGCGGTGGCGGCCATGAGGATCGCGGCGAGCTCGGGGTCGTCGGTCGGGATGTTGTGACCGATGCTCCAGGCCACGCGATCGGGCGAGGTCGGCCGTGCTTTGCCGTGCACGAGATAGCGGGCCAACGCCTTGAAGTTGTTGTGGGCGGGCTCGACACGGGCCAGCATCAGCCGAGGCGGCGGGCGGCCGCCAGGACGGCAGCGAGCGTGGTGCGGGTCTCCGTCTCGATCAGGCGAAGGCGCATGCGGTGCGCATGGGGGAGAAGCTGGTTGAGGTTGTTGCCGATGCGGCCGAGCTCGCGGATGGCCTCAGCAGTGAGGCCCTTTGGATGAGGAAGCTCGACACGGCCGCCGGACACATGGGCTTCGAGAATGCGATTGATCAAGGCGGAGAGGGTCATGCTGCGGGCTTCGCAATCGGCCGTCAGCGCGGCATAGGTCGGTGTCGTCGTGCGGGTCTTCAGAACGTGCGGATGCGGGGCCTGCCGGTCGGACACTCCCTTGCGATAGCCGCGTGTCGGCATGGTCTCTTGCTTTCGTTCGCCAGGGCGCCGGCGCCAGCCGGCGAGTGGTGCAGCGGCACAACGCTGCTCTCCCGAGGGGCGCTCGATCATTTTGTGGTCGAACGCATACCTCGCTACATCCCTTTTGTTCCGGACACTGTATTCTTTGTACGGGGCGTATGCACGGCGACTGCCTGCCCCTTGGGCAATTTCAGTGCTGATTGAGCACAGCTGCGAGAGATGGAATTTGGCGTCGAGCCGCTTCGCGGCACAGCGGGGGACTCTGTCCCCTCGACCCCTGGAGTTTCATGGAACATGATGGGGCGAAATGTATACGGGTTCAGGTCGCTTGGCGGGCGGCGGCCTCGTCCAAGGTTTCCAGGATGAACTCCCGGGCGGCGAGGAGGTCATGGCGGTTGGCTGCTTGGACAGCCTGGGCCAACCGGCGGGCCAGCGGCTCGGGAAGGTGGCCGAGCTTGGCCACCACGGCATTGGCGGCGGCATCGCTCATGGAGATCATGCGGCGGTGAGTTCCCTCGAAGGGGACATGCTCATCATACAGCTCGGCATCGAGGCGCTTCAGCACGGCGCGGATGGCTTTGAAGGCAAGGGCGGGATCGGCGGACATTGCGGCGAACTATACCACATCATCCGCCAGCTGACGAGATGCTCAGCGCTGCCGGCGGTATCCCTCGTCGGGGCGCGAAAAATCCGCCCGTGGCCTTGTGATGCCGGGCGCAGCCGAGAGGAATGCATTGTCGGGGGCCTTGCGGCGTCCGGTGGGCAAGCGCCGGCC
>JANNSW010000042.1:0-4060 GCA_031403055.1 Hyphomicrobiaceae bacterium
GAGACTGGTGAGCTCCGGCTGCGGTTCGACCGCAGGGGCCTGATCACGGCCGTCGTGCAGAATGTCCGCACCGACGAGATCCTGATGGTTGCCTGGATGAGTGCCGAGGCGCTCGAGCTGACACGCTCGAGCGGCTATGCCCATTTCTACAGCCGCTCCCGCAAGCGCCTCTGGAAGAAAGGCGAGGAGAGCGGAAACCTGCTCGCCGTGCGCGAGATCCTGACGGACTGCGATCAGGACACGTTGCTGCTCATGGTCGAGATGGAGGGCGATGGCGTCGCCTGCCATACGGGCCAGGTGAGCTGCTTCTATCGGAAGCTCGGCAAGGGTGGCACCCTCGTCCAAGTTTGATGCCGTCCGGCCACATCCTGACAGCAAATCAGTCACAGTTTGCCTCAGGCCCGCGCATTTTCGGCCGAAGCCCGTAATGTCACCTAAGCCGACATTCGTTGGAAGGCCAACGAATGTCGGCTTAGGCTCTTTGATTTCGCAGAGTTTTTCGCAAAACCGGGAAGGCCACTTTTGCGAACTCTGCTTAGCGGGCTTTCGGGGTCGAATCGATGCGCTGGATGCTGGGAATCCTCGTGACGCTTTCCGTGCTGGGGCTTGCGGGCACGGCCGTGGCCGTTCCGCCTGGCAAGCGCCAGGTGCTTGTGCAAGTGGCACCCCCGGCCGCCGAGAGCACGGTCATCACGATCGTGCTCGTGGGCGACACGGGCTATGCGCCGGACCGCGCCCGGGTGAACGAGGACGGCGTCAGCAAGAGCGGGCGAAATCTCACTTTCTCCCAGGCGATCGAGAAAATCGCGCCAGAGATCGATGGCGACATCAACTTCGCCAACATCGAGACTGTGGTGACCGACCGCAACGACCTCTCCGCCACGCCGAAGACCTTCGTCTTCCGCATGCATCCGGCGGGCATGCGCCATCTGGTGGAGCGCGGCTTCAATCTCCTCTCGCTCGCCAACAACCATGCGCTCGACTACGGCCAGCGCGGGGCGGGGGAGACGCTCCGCCACATGGCGGAAATCGCGGCCGGCGGGCGTGTGCTCGGCTATGCGGGGCTCGGCGCGAGCTTCGAGGAGGCGGCGTCGCCCGCGCGGTTCACGGTGAAGGGCGTGCCGTTCGCCTTCTCCTCCATGGGAATCGCGGGCGGCGGCGTGCCGGCTGAGCAGCTCGGCGACGGGCTCGCCGGACAACTCAACATCCACAACGACCACGCCCCCGTCGTGGCGCGGCTCGCCGGGACGGACGCCCGCTTCCGCATCCTCTCCATGCACTTCGGCCAGGAGCGGCAGGCCCAGCCCGGCAGCGACCAGCTGCAGCGCTGGCGCGATGAAATCTCGCGCGGCGCCGGCATCGACATCATAGTCGGGCACCATTCGCACATCCCGCAGGGCATCGAGATCATCAACAGCCGGCTCATTTTCTATGGCATGGGCAACTTCCTGCACCAGGGCATGAGCGACATGGGCGGCAACAACAATTGCCGCGACTGGGGCGTGATGGCGAAGGTGCATCTCGTAGCGCCGCCCGCGGGGCGCTTGCAGATCGCGGCGGTCGAGATCGTGCCCGTGACCGACATGCACATCCAGGCGCGGCCCTTGCGGGCGGAGGAGGGGCGGCGGCGCATCATGGCGATGAACGGGCTGTCGCGGGCGCTGGGAAGCGAGCGCACGGGAGGCGAGCCCTTGCGGCTCCTGCCGCAGGAGGATGGCTCGGGGCTCTATTGTGCGGCCGGCAGCGACAGCTTGCCCGAGCCGCTGCGCAGTCTCTGTGCCGGTCATCGGGCGGCCGAGCGGACGGAAGGCGGGCGGATTGTCGTCGATGTGCCGGTCTCGGCCTGCGGCGACGGCGGCTATGAGCGGGTCGCGAGCACTGAGCGGGAACCGCGGCGGGGCCGGGGGCGTGCGGCCGCCAGTCGCGCCTACGCGGACGAGAGCGTCGCCGAGAGGCCGCGCCGGGTCCGCAGCAGGGCCGCCACCAGGATATCGGCGCGGCAGGCGGCCCGCCGGAAGGGGAAGGCTGCGAAGGTCCAGGTGAGCGCTGTGCGGAGCTCGACCAGATAGACCGGCTGGCTTGTGGTCCGCGCCGCAGGTAGGATGCTGACGAGCCGACGTTCCGGAGCCCCGCCATGTCCCGCACCTTGCGCGCCGCCTGCATCCAGAACTCGGCCTTACCGGAGACGGCGGAGAATGTGGCGACGACGCTCGCGCTGTCGCGCAAGGCCGCGAAGGATGGGGCCGAATTGATCGCGCTGCCCGAGTATTTCTCCAGCTGGCGCGCGAAAGGCGTGGCGGTCGATCCCGATGCCTTCAGCGAGGCGGAGCATCCGGCGCTTGCCGCCTATCGCAGCGAGGCGGCGAGCTTGCAGCGCTGGTTCCTGCTCGGCTCGATGGCGATCCGGGCGGCCCAGGGCAAGCTCATCAACCGGTCCTACCTGATCGATGCCGATGGCGGCATCGCCGCGCGCTACGACAAGATCCATCTGTTCGACGTCGACCTGGGGCCGGGGAAGGTCTATCGGGAATCCACGAGCGTGGAGCCCGGTGGACGCGCCGTGATCGCCGATACGCCGTGGGGCGGCGTCGGCCTGTCCATCTGCTACGATCTGCGCTTCGCGGCGCTCTATCGGGCGCTCGCGCAAGGAGGCGCCTCGATCCTCGCTGTTCCCGCCGCCTTCACGCGCACGACGGGGGAGGCGCACTGGCATATCCTCAACCGGGCCCGCGCCATCGAGAACGGCGCCTTCGTGCTCGCGCCCTGCCAGACCGGCGACCTGAAGGGCGGTGGCGCCGCCTTCGGCCATTCCCTCATCATCGATCCGTGGGGGAAGGTGCTCGCCGACGGCGGGTTGGCTGAAGGCTACATCATCGCCGACCTCGACCTCGAGGAGGTCGGGCGGGTGCGCGGGCGCATTCCCTCGCTGCAGCACGACCGGCCCTTCGAGCTCGGCCCGATGGCGCAGGCTGCGGAGTAAGGGGCGGCAGCTCAGACGATTGCCGCAAGCCCGTGTGCCTGCACGAGGGAGAGCAGCTTGAGGGAAGCACCCCGAGGCCGCTTCTCGCCGCGCTCCCACTGGCTGACGACGCTCTTCGTGACGTTCAGATAGCGCGCGAACACGGGCTGACTTACGCCCTCGCGCTCTCGCAACGCACGAATCTGGGCGGGGGCGAGAACCTCGATCGGCGTCAGGCAGGCTTCATCGAACTCCCGCATGGTTCGCTTGTCGATGGCGCCGACCGTGTGAAGATCCTCGGCGGTCTCGTGCAGCGCGGCAAGGGCTTCGCTCTTGTACGTCTTTTCCTTTCGCGACTTAGTCATCGCATGCCACCTCGTGCCACCGCTTCGATTCGATCAGCGCCGCGATCTGCGTTTCGGTCATCGCCAGAACCTCACCCGCCAGCTTCACGTACTGGGCCAGCTCGGCCGGCTCGAGGTTGTCGCGGTCGCTCTTGGCAAAGCCGTAGAGGAATACGGCTCGATCCTCTTCGCGCCAAGCGATCAGGGTGCGATAGCCTCCACTGCGACCCTGACCCGAGCGTGCGACACGCTGCTTGATCAGACCGCCTCCAAGTTCGGCATCGACAGAGCCCTGCTCGGCACGGTCAATCGCCTCGCAAAGCACGGCATCGCTCAGACGTTCCTTGCGTGTGAACTTCCGGAACCAATGGGTCAGGAAGATCCTGGTTGATGTCAAAGGGACACCCCTCAATCAAGTTTCTCAATAACACACTGTGCGACACAACAAGCAAGTTAGAAACTGCCAAGGGTAGCCGCGCCACATACCGCCGCCAGATTGCTTCTGTGCACGTCCGCGTAGGGCTCGAACCAAGTGATTGCGCCCGAGGCGAGGTCGCCGGCGAGCCAGCTCTGCACATCGGCGCGGGCGAGTGCCTCGTCGTCGATCGCCGCGAGGAGCTTCCTCACATAGCGCTCGGTCGCGCCGATCAGGCCCGGGCGATAGCCGCCCGCGGCGATGATCGCGGGATCGCCGTGGTTGGGCAGGATGCGGGGTGCCCCGAGTGCGGCGAGCCGGTCGATGTCGCGCAGGTGCTGC
>JANNSW010000043.1:0-3273 GCA_031403055.1 Hyphomicrobiaceae bacterium
TGCTATCCTAACGATAAGCGGCCGATGTTCAAGAGCCAGATCGCGTAATCGGGAACCGACGCATCTGACCCATCCCGTCAGCCGCCGGCGGCCGGTTATCGACCCAATGCGCCGCTGGACCGTTGGGGCGCCAGCGCGATCAGGCTCAGGACGGGTGCTGAGCCGGGCCCGTTCTAATCGCGTGCGACGCTTCCCCGTTTCTCCTCGGTCGCGCCGGCCTGCTTCAGGCGGGCGATCTCGGCGCTGGTGTAGCCGAGCACTTCGGTGAGCACCTCGTCGGTGTGCTCGCCGAGCAATGGCGAGCGCGTGACCTCGACCGGGCTGTCGGAGAGCTTGATCGGGCAGCCGACCGAGAGGTACTTGCCGCGCTTGGGGTGATCGACCTCGACGATGGTGCCGGTCTCGCGCAGGCTCTGCTCCTCCATGATCTCCTTCATGGAGAGGATCGGCCCGACCGGGATGTCGAGCGGATTGCAGGTCGCCATCACCTCGAGCTTGGTGCGCTGCTTGGTCCATTCCTCGATGGTCGCGAAGATGTGGTTCAGCTTGTCGAGGCGGGCCGGGGGGGTCGCATAGCCCTTGTCGGCTTTCCATTCAGGCTTGCCGATCAGGTCGCAGACCTTCTCCCAGACGGGCGCCTGGGTGATGAAGTAGATGTAGGCGTTGGGGTCGCTCTCCCAGCCCTTGCATTTGAGGATGCGCCCGGGCTGCCCGCCGCCCGAATCGTTGCCGGCGCGCGGCACCGCGTCGCCGAACGCAATACCCTCGCCATGCTGGGAATACTCGGTCAGTGGGCCTTTCTCGAGGCGCTGCTGGTCGCGCAGCTTGACGCGGCAAAGGTTCAACACGCCATCCTGCATGGCGGCGAGCACCTTCTGCCCGCGCCCGGTCGTCTCGCGCTGGAAGAGGGCGGCGACGATGCCGAGCGCGAGGTTGAGGCCGGTGCCGGAGTCGCCGATCTGGGCGCCGGTGACGAGCGGGGGGCCATCGCGAAAACCGGTCGTGGAGGCGGCGCCACCAGCGCATTGCGCGACGTTTTCATAGACCTTGCAGTCCTCGTAGGGGCCGGGACCGAAGCCCTTGACCGAGGCGAGGATCATGCGTGGATTCAACTCCTGGATGTGCTCCCAGGTCAGCCCCATGCGATCGAGCGCGCCCGGCGCGAAGTTCTCGACCAGCACGTCGCAGGTTTTCACCAGCCGCTCCAGGATCTCCTTGCCGGCCGGGTTCTTGCTGTCGATCGTGATCGAGCGCTTGTTGTGATTGAGCATGGTGAAGTAGAGGCTGTCGGCGCCCTTCACATCGATGAGCTGGTTGCGGGTCGCGTCGCCCACGCCCGGCCGCTCGACCTTGATCACGTCGGCGCCGAGCCAGCCGAGCAGCTGCGTGCAGGTGGGGCCCGATTGCACGTGGGTGAAGTCGAGCACGCGCACGCCGTCGAGCGCTTTGGTCATGGTGGCATTTCCTCTGGCTGGATCGTGACCGCACAAGTTTCATGAGCCATATAGCAAGGGCAAAGCGGCGGGCAACGCTCGCGCGCATGTGTCTGGCTCGGTTTGCCGCACGCCTTCCATGCGTGTGCGTGGCGGGTCCGGCCGGTCACCTGTGGTAGCTGTCAGGGTGGCACTGGCGGAGCGGGCCATGCAATAGTTCAAGTCTGGTGGATAATTGGCTTGCCACCGCAACGCGGGTCTTGCGTCACATGGACCCAGTCTGTCGACTCGTGACAGGGATCGACGCTTGATTTGTGAGCTGCGAGGGGATTGCCGTGACGAACGCCCAGAACCAGACGAGCCGCGCCATCGAGAGCGCCGGGCTGCGCAACCTGAAAGCCGTGCATGCGAACTGGTCGGCGGCCAGCCTGTTCGAGGAGGCGATCCGTCGCGGCGAGGGGCACGTCACGGCCGGTGGGGCACTGGCGGTCACGACCGGGGCACACACAGGCCGCTCGGCCCAGGACAAGTTCATCGTCCGCGATGCCCACACCGAGGCGACCGTCTGGTGGGACAACAACAAGCCGCTCGCTCCCACCCAGTTCGAGGCGCTTCGCCAGGACATGACCCGTCACGCCGAGGGGCGTGAGCTGTTCGTGCAGGACCTCTATGGTGGCGCCGATCCGCGCTACCGGATCAAGGTGCGGGTCGTCACCGAGTATGCCTGGCACGCGCTGTTCATTCGCCATCTGCTGCGCCGGCCCGCGGTTGCCGAGCTGGCCGGCTTCGTCCCCGAGCTGACGATCATCAATCTGCCGAGCTTCAAGGCCGATCCCGCCCGCCACGGTACGCGCACCGAGACGGTGATCGCGGGCGACCTCACGAACGGCCTCGTTCTGATCGGCAATACGCAATATGCGGGCGAAACCAAGAAATCCGTGTTCGGCGTGCTCAACTATCTGCTGCCCGACAAGGGCGTGATGCCGATGCATTGCTCGGCGAATGTGGGCAAGGACGGCGGCGCGGCGCTGTTCTTCGGGCTTTCGGGCACCGGCAAGACGACGCTCTCCTCGGACGCATCCCGCACCCTCGTGGGCGATGACGAGCATGGCTGGTCGCCCGATGGCATCTTCAATTTCGAGGGTGGGTGCTACGCCAAGACCATCCGCCTCTCGGCGACGGCGGAGCCGGAGATCTATTCGACCACCCAGCGGTTCGGCTCCGTGCTCGAGAACGTCAAGCTCGATCCGAGGACGCGTCTGCCCGATTTCGACGACGGATCGCTGACCGAGAATGGCCGCGTCGCCTATCCGATGCACTTCATCGGCAATGCCAGCGAGACCGGCGTCGCACCCCATCCGCGCAACCTCGTGATGCTGACGGCGGATGCCTTCGGCGTGATGCCCCCGATCGCGCGGCTGACCTCCTCGCAGGCCATGTACCACTTTCTCTCGGGCTATACGGCCAAGGTCGCCGGCACCGAGAAGGGCGTCGCCGGCGCCCAGGCCACGTTCTCTACTTGCTTCGGCGCTCCCTTCATGCCGCGCCACCCGAGCGTCTATGGCAATCTGCTCCGTGAGCTGATCGCGCGCCACCGGGTCGGCTGCTGGCTCGTCAACACCGGTTGGACCGGCGGGGGCTATGGCGTGGGCAAACGCATGCCGATCGCGGCGACACGCGCCCTCCTCAATGCAGCGCTCGACGGCAGCCTCGCCAGCGCACCCATGCGGCGCGATCCCTGGTTCGGCTTCGAGGTGCCCTCGGCGGTGCCGGGCGTGGACACCAAAATCCTCGATCCGCGCGAGACCTGGCCTGACAAACAAGCCTACGACCGCCAGGC
>JANNSW010000044.1:0-17323 GCA_031403055.1 Hyphomicrobiaceae bacterium
GCGGTCAGGCCCTTCGCCGGCTGGTAGCCTCCGGCAGGGCGATCACGCGCTGCTCGGCAGGATCGAGCCGGCGCTCCTCCAGGTTCTCGCCCGCCCCGCCCCGGTCGATCACCAGGAACATCTGCACCGGCACCAGCACCAGCACCGGATGATGCCAGGCATCGGGCGCGTAGTTGACGCCCTGGTCGCCGCGCGCGAGGAAAGCGCGGATGCTGGCGGGATCGAGCGCCTGCGCGCCTTGCGCCACCACCACCAGCCAGTCGTCGGGCGACAACGGAAAGAACGCCTGGCTGGCGAGCGGGTGGCGCTCGAGCATCCGGATCGCAATCGGCAGCGGCCGGCGCACGGCCTCGAACAGCGACACGATCGGAAAGCCGCCCCGCTCAGTCACGGCGATGCGGGCGAGGTCGTGGAAGCGGCGCGTCGTGCCCTCGTTGATCAGCCGCACCTCGGCGCCGGGCGCCTCGATCACGTCGCCGAACGGGCGGAACGCCTGCTTCGTCAGCGGCTCGATGGGCAATTCGATCAAACTGTCGTCCCCCGGTAGGGATGCTCGGCGATCCAGTGCCGGGCGATGTCGATGCGGCGTGCGAGCCAGATGCGGTCGTGGCTGCGCACATGATCGAGAAAGCGCTTCAGGCCCTCGATCCGCCCCGGCCGCCCGATCAGCCGGCAGTGCAGCCCGACCGACATCATCTTCGGCCGGGTCGCGCCTTCCTGGTAGAGGCAGTCGAACGAGTCGCGCAAGTAGGCGAAGAAATGATCGCCGGTATTGAACCCCTGGGGCGTCGCGAACCGCATGTCGTTGGCATCGAGCGTATAGGGCACCACCAGATGGGGCTTCTCGACCACACGCGACCAGAAGGGCAAGTCGTCGGAGTAGTCGTCGGCATCATAGAGGAAGCCACCCTCCGCGGCGACGAGGGCCCGCGTATTCTCGGACGTGCGCCCCGTGTACCAGCCGAGCGGGCGCTCCCCCGTGATGCGGCGCTGGGTCTCGATCGCTTCCTGCATATGGGCGCGCTCGGTCTCGATCGGCACGCCGTGGTAGTTGATCCACCTGAGCCCGTGCGAGCAGATCTCGTGGCCGTCCTTCAGCGCCACCTCGGCGACTTTCGGATTGCGCGCGAGCGCCTGCGCCACGGCAAACAGCGTGATCGGGATTGCTCGCTCGCGGAAGAGGTCCAAGAGCCGCCAGACGCCGGCGCGCGAGCCGTACTCGTAGATCGATTCGATCGACAGGTGCCGCGCGCCCGGGAACGGCTGCGCCCCGACGATCTCGGAGAGGAAGGCTTCCGACGCCGCATCGCCATGGAGGACGCAATTCTCCGCGCCCTCCTCGTAGTTGACCACGAGCTGGAGGGCGACGCGTGCGTTCCCCGGCCAACGGGCCTGCGGCGGCTCGGGGCCATAGCCGGCGAGGTCACGGGGGTAGAGTAGGGGCATGAGGCGACTCCGGTTGCGGTACATGGGCGACCCGCTGGTCGCCCCTGCAGCCGAGAGTAGCTCCGTAGGGCGGAGTAGGCCGAAGGCCGTATTCCGCCATGAGCCCCACAACGGCGCAATACGCTTCGCTATTGCGCCCTACTTCATCTTCAACATGTTCCTCAACGCAAGACCGAACAGGAAGATGAAAATGCCCGAGAGCGCCTTCTGCACCACGCTCGCCCAGGCGACGGGAGAGGGGACGTTGGGGATCGGCTGGCCGCCATAATCGGAGATGCCATAGAGGCAGCCGAAGCTGCGGAAGGCCGCGTCGCCGCCCACTCACCCGCCTGCTCCAGCGCGGCGCGCTCGGCGAGCCGCTCCTGCGCCCAGGCGTTCCAGGCGTCCTGGCCCTGCGCCAACAGCGCGAGCGATTGCTCTTTGTTCATGGCGTCCCCCGTTCCGTCCCGGGGCGGAGGATAGCAGGGAAATTGGGGCGTGTCGTAGGCTGGCGCTGAGGCCGGCCTTTCGCCGGCCGAAGCCCAGCGCCACGATGCTGGGCTTCGCGAAGGGCTCGGCCCAGCCTACGTTGCGACCATCCCCGCCAGCTCCGCCAAGCCGATCGCCTCGACGCCGCCGGACATGGGATAGCGCCCCTCGCCCGAGGTGACGACGTAGCGCCGTGCCGGCTTCAGGTCCTCGCAGGCGAGATGAAAACCCCTCTCGAGCTTCGGCACGAGGCCATGCTTCACCTCGATCGCCCACTTCTCCCCGCCCGGCCGCTCGAGCACGAGATCGATCTCAGCGCCAGCGGACGTGCGGTAGTAGAAGGAGTGCGTCCAGGGTCCGGCCAGGTTGCAGAGCGTCTCGATGACGAAGCCCTCCCAGCTCGGCCCGATCACGGGATGGCCGAAGAGGGCGTCACGGGTGACGACGTCGAGCAGAGCATGCAGCACACCGCTGTCGCGGATGTAGACCTTCGGCGACTTCACCAGGCGCTTGCCGAGATTGGCGTGGAAGGGCGCGAGGCGCCGCACCAGCAGGAGATCGACGAGAAGGTCGATGGTGCGGCTGACCGCCGGCGAGGAGACGCCGAGGCTGGAAGCCAAGCGCGAGGCGTTGAGCGGCTGGCCCTGGTTGTGCGCCAGCATGGTCCACAGGCGCCGGAGCGTCTCGGCTGGTGCGCGCGGGCTGAAGGCCGGGATGTCGCGCTCGAGATAGGTGCGGATGAAGCTCCGCCGCCGCTCGAAGCTCTTGCGGGCAGAAGGCGCGATGAGGCTGCGGGGAAAGCCGCCGCGCAGCCAGAGCTCGTCGCGCGCGATGGCGGCGGGCTCGATTTCGAGGACGTCGAGGGGTGCGAGCTCGCGATAGACGGCGCGGCCGGCGAGGCTCTCGGAGGTCTGGCGCAGCAGGTCGACCGAGGCTGAGCCAAGCAGCAGGAACCGGCCGGCGTCCCTGCCGCGCCGGCGGCCCTGGTCGATCAGGCCGCGCAGGATGGCGAACAGCTCGGGCACGTTCTGGACCTCGTCGAGAATGACGAGGCGATCCTCTAGGCCGCCGAGAAAAAGCTGCGGGTCGGCGAGCTTGGCCCGATCGGCGGGCTGCTCGAGGTCGAGGTAGAGCGAGGGCATCGTTTCGCCGAGCCCGAGCGCGAGTGTCGTCTTGCCCGATTGGCGCGGGCCCAGCAGCACAACGGCGGCCTCGGTGCTGAGGTCGTCGGCGATACGGGATTGGAGACGGCGCGGAATCATCCTTGCAGATCTAACACCTGTCGTTCAATTTGCAAGGCTCTTATCGGGCTTGGGTAGCGGGCAGCAAGGGCGACCTGCCGGTCGACCCCGCCACCCCCCCTGCCAACGGTAGGCTGGCGCTGAGGCCGGAACGGCCGAAGCCCAGCGCCACGATGCTGGGCTTCGCGAACGCTCAGCCCAGCCTGCGTTGCGGCCGTCCCCGCCAGCGCCGCTTGACAGGGATCGCGATCGGATCGTCTATCGCGCCATGACCAACACGGACGACACCCAGAGCACCTCCCTCGATCCGCGCGAGGTCGAGCGGTTCGGCCGGCTCGCCGAGGAATGGTGGGATCCCGCGGGCAAGTTCCGCCCGCTGCACCGGATCGGTCCGGTGCGGCTCGGCTTCCTGCGCGACGCGATCGCCTCCCTCCACGGGCGCGACCCGCTTGCCGCGCGACCGCTCGGCGGCCTTGCGCTCGTCGACATCGGCTGCGGCGGTGGGCTGATCTGCGAGCCGCTGGCCAGACTCGGCGCCGCCGTCACCGGCATCGACCCGGCCGGGCGCAACATCGAGGCCGCCCGCCGGCATGCCCTCGGCTCCGGCCTCGCGATCGACTACCAGGCCACGACCGCCGAAGCCATGGCCCAGGCGCGGCGGAGCTTCGACGTGGTCGTCTGCCTGGAGGTGGTCGAGCACGTGCCCGATGTGGGCCGGTTCGTGGCGACGTTGGGCCAGCTGGTGCGGCCGGGCGGGCTGTTGGCGCTCTCGACCATCAACCGCACGCTGAAATCGTTCGCGCTTGCGATCGTCGGCGCCGAGTACGTGTTGCGCTGGCTGCCGCGCGGGACCCACCGCTGGGACCGGTTCGTGACGCCCGAGGAGCTGAGGCGCCACGTGGCAGCGGCCGGATTGCAGCCGACGACCCAGCGCGGCATGGTCTACGATCCGCTCGCCGACCGCTGGTCGCTATCGGGAGATCTGGACGTGAACTATCTGCTGGCCGCATCCCGGCCACCCCAGCTCGCCCGGTCAGGCTAGCATCGTCGACGCAAAGCCGTCCGGGGCGAACAGCACGTCGCCCACGCTCAGCATCGCCACCGTCACGCCTTCCAGCGTCACGGTGCCACTGAGCCCATAGCGCACCGTCAAACCTTCAGCGCTGTCGATGAGCTCGAGCCTGGCGAAGGCGGCAACGGCATCGTGCTCGATGATCACCAGCCGGTCGACGCCCGGCTCGAAATCGGTGATGGTGTCGTAGTTGTCGCCTGGGCGCAGCAGAAACAGATCGGCCCCGGCTGCCCCCGACATCAAATCGCGGCCGAGGCCGCCAGTGATGGTGTCGCCGCCATTGCCACCCTCCAGCGTGTCCCGGTTGCCCCCGCCCGAAAGGAAGGCCCCGCCGGGCGCAGCGATGATGTGATCGGCATCGTCATGGCCGCCGGCGTGGTGGAAGAGGATGGTGTTGGCCGCGTAGGGATCGATGTTGGCGTGCATGCTGCCGCCCGGACCGACCACCGGCCAGATGCCGTCCTCGGTGCCCGCGTTGTGCGTGGGATCGTAGGTCAGCACGCCATGCTCCACGATGATCGTGTTGCCATGATCCGGGCTGCCGTGAAAATTGATGTCGCGATTGGTGCCGGCGATCGAGACGCTGTTGCCGGTCTCCGCATTCCACGACGAGAGCAGCAGCGCATGGCGGACATCGAGGATCTGGAGGCCTTCTAGCACGTTGTTGAAGGCCTCATAGAGCTGGACGCCATAGCCGTTGCCGTCCGGGCCCTTGTTGTGGGCGCCCTCGACGCGCAGATCGCTGGCCTGCAGATGGATGATCGAGCGCAGATCGAAACCGTGACTGGCCGCGTCCGTGACCGCGATGCGCTCGAGGTCGAGGCTGGCGGCGCCATCGACGAGAAAGGCCGCAAGCCCCAGATACGCGGGGATCGTGTTGATGAAATTGTCGGGGTCGGGTGCGCCGAAAGCAAAGGTCAGCGACAGATCGCGGACGGCGACGTCCTCCAGGAGATCGATCGTCGAGACCTGGGTGACACCGGCCGCCATCGCATAGGGCAGCGGATCGCCGAGCACGATCCGGTCGCCCTCGACCGCGACGATCTCGGCGATGAACTCGCGAAAAGGCTTGTCGGCGGCATCGCTCCAGGCCACGTTCGACCAGCCGTTCTCGGCCAGATACTTCTCCGTATTGGGCTCCGCGACATGGACATGATCGCCCGCGACGAGCCCGTGCCCCGAGGCGAGCACCAGCTCGGTCGCGCCCGCATCGGCGTCGGCGATCAGCACACCGGCCAGCGCTTTCTCGCCGCCCCGCACGGCAATGCCGGGACCTGGCGTGTCCGCTGGCAGGTCGAAGGCGAGAACCGTTCCGCCCCCCGGCGCGCCTCTCAGCGTCACGTCGCCGCGATCGATCAGCACGGTTGCCTCGAGCGTGTGGATGCCCGCATCGAGCTGCACGATGCTGCCCGGACCGGCCGAGCGGATCGCCGCATTGATCTCGGACGCCGAAGCGCCCGGCGCGATATGGAGCACCGGCGCCTCGATGGCGAGGGCGAACCGGTCGCTCGCGACGGCCCCGTGGCCATCCGACGCGGTGACCTCGATCGTCAGCGCACCCTCGTCGGCGCGGGCGGGAGTGCCGCTGAAGCGCCCCGCGCCAGCATCGAACGACAGCCATGCCGGCAAGGCACCGCCATTGGCGAGCCGCGCCGTCAGCGCGAGCGTGTGATCGTCGGCATCGCCGAAGGAGCCGGCCGGCAGCTCGATTGTGATCGGCGCGCCCCACGCCGCCACCGCATCCGCCAGGGGTAGATTGAGGATCGGTGCATCGTTGACCGCGGCGACGGTGAGCGTCAGTGCCAATGCGGCGACTGCCCCCCGGCCGTCCATCGCCGTGACCACGATCTCGTAGCGGCCATCGACACCTTCCAACGGCGTCCCGGAGAGAGCCCCCGTCGCAGCATCGAAGGACAGCCAGTCTGGCAGCGTGGCGCCATCCGCGCGCACCGCCGAAAGCGCGAGGGCATCGCCATCGGCATCGGTGAATGCCCCCTTGGGCAGCGACCACGTGAACGGCTCATCCTCGGTCGCAAGCACGTCGGCGCGCGCGTCCGCGGCGACCGGCGCCCGGTTCGCCGGAGCCACCTCGATCCCGGCGATCCGGAAATTGTGGTGATCGAGCTCGGCGATCCCCACGCCCAGCAGCGTCACCCGGCTCCCGTCGGCAAACGTGATCACAGTGCTGCCCGAGCTCTCCCGCATCAGCGCCAGCAGGTCATCCATGCTCGAAGCCGCCACACCCTTCAGAGTTAGCCGGTCGGCGAGCGGATCGAACCCGGCAATGCGATCGCGCCCATCGCCCAAGCCAAAACCGATGATGTCGGCCCCTTCGCCGGCGACGATCAAGTCGTCGCCCCGGCCCCCGCCGATGCGCGCCCCTCGATCGCCAGCGATGATGTGGTCGTTGCGAGCGCCGCCGATCACCTCGATGCGCGCGCCGTCGGCGATCTCCACCCGATTGGATGAACTGCTCGAGAGCTCCACCAGCCCGCGCCCGTCGAGGATGACGCTGCCCTTCAGCGACTTCGACGCATCGAGCCGATCGATCCCCGCTTTGCCGGAAACGATCGTGACCCTCCGATCATCGCTCTGATCGAGCAGACCGCGCGACAGGCGCAGATCGAGCGTGCCATGGCGGTGCGCCGACAGGTCGAGAACGTCGATGCCGGACAGGTTCCCGAAGGTCCCGGGGCCGAGGCGATAGCCCCCGCGATCGAGAATGCGCAGCGTATCAGTGCCCGTGCCGCCCGAAAATGACGACGACGCACCCTCGCTCAGCGATACTGCGAATACGTCGCTTCCGCTGCCTCCGGTCTGGCCGGCGCGGTCGACGACTTGTTTGCGGACCATGCGAGGACTCTAGTGCGATTTGCTCGAGCAGCACAGCGAGCATAATTGCGACGGCCAACGAGACGTCATCGAAGTTGTTTCGATTTGCGAGGCATTTTCTTCGATATGTTCTAAGTTTCGATTAGGGAACCGTCGCCTCGCTGCCGGCGAGCGCGGCCTGCGCCGCCTCGAGCAGATCCTCGAGCATGGCCGCGAGCAATGCCACACCCTTGGCCTGGGTCGCGAGGCTGGGATCGCCATAGCTGCCCGATGGGCTGTAGTTGGGGGAGGACGCGTCGCTCGGCGTGAGCGGGCCCGGCCGTGGCCCGCCAACGGGCTCGGGCGAGGCCTCAGCCCGGCTCATGTCGAGGAGCTCGGGCTCGATCACCAGCATTCGCGAGGTCTCCAGCTCGTCGGCGTGACTGCCGAAACGCTGGCGGGCGAGGCGGCGCGCGGCTTCGGTGTAGCGAGGTCCGGCATGGATCCGCAGATGGCGGGCCGCGGCCAGGCCTTGCAGTGCTTCAGCGACCGGCGCGATCGTGCTGATGCCGGTGTCGAGCACCAGAACCCTGCGGGCGCCCTGTTGCACGAGGCCTGCCGCAATTTCCCCCACGACCATTCGAAAGGCCGGCCGCGACAGCGTCACACTGCCGGCATAGGCCGTGAAGGCCGGGTAGTAGCCGTAGCTCAATGCCGGCCAGATCAGAGCATCGTGACCCGCCTTCATCAGCGCCAGCGCGAGCCGATCCGACAGCCACTCGGCCTGAATCCGGTCGGTGCCCATCGGCATGTGCAGCCCATGCTCTTTGGCGCCCGCTCCGATCGGCAGGATCGCGGCAGCTCCCGCAGCCAGGCGACGCGCGATCTCATCCCAGACGAGACGATCGACCCGATGCTCGCACGCGCTCGAAGTGGCACTCATTCGAAACACCAGCCCATGCACAGCGATTGCAATGCCAGCCGCAACCGGGATTGCCCAAGCCCGCTGCTCCGGTTGCAGCTCCCTCGGCAGCCGAGACAGACCGGTTTTGCGGTGCCGTCAAGCCATCCGTGTTTCCGCCGCATCTTCGCTCTATAGTCATTTTTCGTGATAAGGGCATTGCGGACGGCGGGTCCGCGGGGAGGACAGGCATTGAAGGCGTGGAGGACCATGCGGCAGCTCATGGCAGGCTTGGTCGCGGCATCGCTGGTGCTGACCGGCCATGGCGTCGCGCAGCCCGCTCGGGCCGCTGCCACCCTCGACATATCCCGCTGCCAGGTCAGTGACGAGACTGCCTTTCGCAACGAGATCGAGCGGCTGACGTTGGCGGCCCTCGAGCAGGGGCTCGCCGGCGTCGATTATGATGCCGTCGTTGCCGATGTCTGGCGCAGCAATGGCCTCGACCTGGTCCTCGATACCGAGACCGAGAAGGCGGTTGCCGCGATCCGTGATGAAAGCAGTTGGGGAACGCTGTTGCAGACGCTGACCTCAAAGGAGGCATCGCAGAAGCTGGCCGAGGCGGTTGCGGAGCGCACCTACCGGTCGGATGCGACCAAGGCTGCGATCGAAACGCTCGCTGGCAGCGTCGGCCGCGAGCTCGGCGGACGAATCGAGCTGGCTACCCTCGACGCGGCCTTGCCAGCAGTCGCCTGCGTGCGCGCCTTTCTCGGCCAGCGCTTCGGCTCGACCATCACGCTCCTCGTCGCCAACGACACGGGACGCGCCTTCGAGATCGATGCGGCCGCGGCCAAAGCCGAGGTTGGAACAGGCGACGTGGTGATCTCGGGCAAGGGCCTGGTCGCGGGTGCCGTGGTGCTGATCGTGCGGCGGAGCCTCGCCAAAATGTCGAGCCGCATCGGCCAGCGCGTGGTCGGAGCCGTGGTCGGGCGGCTGGTCGCCGTCGTCGCCGGCGGGGTCGGCCTGGTGCTGATCGCCAAGGACATCTGGGATTTCCGGCATGGCGTGCTGCCGATCATCGAGACCGAGATGAAGTCGGCCGAGACGAAGGAAAAGATCCGTACCGAGCTTGCCGCCGCGATCTCCGAGCAGCTCTCGACCCATTTGCGCGAGGCAGGCTCGAGCGCGGCTGACCGCATTCTCGCGGTCTGGCGCGACTTTCGCGCCGCCCACGCCAAAGTGGTCGGGCTGGCCGAGCGCAACGAGCGGTTCCGCTCGTTCCTCGACTCGGTCGATGGGGCGGCGCTGCCCAAGGTCAGCCGCGTCGTCGCGCTGGTGCTGCCCAAGGAAGGTGAGGCGGGCGTGCTCGCGCGGGTCGCGGACGGCACGCTCGATGAAGCCGTCAAGCGCCTGCCTGATACGGCGCTGGCGATCGCCGAGGACCAGGGGTCGCTGGCCGAAGGCATTGCCTGGGCACGTCTGGCTGGACCCGACATCGCCCGGGTGGCGGAGCACGAGTTGCATCGGCTCGCGAAGCCCGCAGACTTCACCGCGGCTGGCCTGCGGCAACTGATTGCGCTGAAGGACCCGGCTGTGATCAAGACGCTGGCACGGCGCAGCGAAGCCGATCGGGCGACGCTCGCCGAGCTGGCGCCGCAACGCCTCGTACCGCTGGTTCGTGCTCTCGACGACCAGGCGCTCGGCGCGCTGGTGCGCTATCGCCGGGGTCTCGAGCCAGCTGCGGGCACTCGCCTGCTCGAAGCCGCCGCCAGCGATCCCAAGCTGATGCAGGGGCTCGCCAAAGGCTATGTGGAGCATGCGGTGCTCGCGAGCCGTGACCAGAGCGCCGCGGTCGCCATGCTGATCGAGCGTGGTCCCCTGTTCGATCTGGTCGCGATCGAGCGCGACGTGCGGCGGGTCGTCAATGGCGACGTGCACCCGCTGCTGCTGTGGGAGCGCCATCCGGCCAGCGTGATCGGCGCGGCGATTGGCCTGCTGATCCTGTTGCTGATCCTGCGGCGGCTGTTGTTCAGCGGCCGTCGCCCGCCCCCGTTCGCCGAAGCCGGGTAAGCCATGACGCTGCATACGGTCGAGCGCCTGAGCGGGCGCGAGGTGTGTGAAGGCGAGCTCGTCTATGCCGTCGCGGTCAGCGCCGCCAATATTCTGCGTGATCTGCGCGAGCATATCACCAACACATTCGGCGGGCAGATGACGCGCTATGAGCATCTGGCCGACGAGACCATCGCCCGCGCGCTGGCCGGACTCGAAGCGCGGGCCCGCGAAAGGGGCTATGACGGCGTGCTCGGCGTGCGCATCTCCCACCCGAAAATCGCCGATGGCGGCGTCGAGGTGGTTGTCTACGGCACCGGCTTCCACTACCTGACGCAGGATGCCGGGCCTTGAGGGTCCGTCGCATCCAGTTCCGCTTTCACCAACGGCCAAGGACGGTTTCATGCGCCTCACAGCTCCGACCCCGACCATGTTCTGGATTTCCGCGGCCCTGGCGGTCGCTGCCGCACTGGTTTATTTCCTCGATGTGCAGATCCCCGTCGTCAAGGATCATGTCTTCATCGGGCTGATGGCGGCCTATGTGATTCTGGCCTTCGCCAATCTCGTTCGCGGCCTGTGAGATGACATTGCGGCTTGCCGCGGCGGTAGCCCTGCTGTCGGGTTTGGCGTGGGCTGGCCCGGCGGACGCGGAGGATGGCAACGCCTCGATCCGGGTGACCGGAGCCTGGGCGCGGCCGACGCTTGGAGCGTCGATGACGGTCGCGGCCTATCTGACGGTCTTGAATGACGGGTCGTCGGGGGACCGCGTCATTGCGCTCGACACCGACATCGCCAAGGCGGCCGAGATGCATACGACCGTGCTCGAGGGCGACATCGTCCAGATGCGCCGGCTGGAGGCCGTGGAGGTCGCGCCCGGGCGGCGGACCAGCTTCGCGCCGGGCGGCATGCACATCATGCTGATCGGCGTCGTGCGGCCCTTGAAGCAGGGCGAGCGGTTTCGCCTGACGCTGCGCTTCGAGCGGCATAGGCCGGTTGTGGCCGACGTGCTGGTCTCGCTGCAAGCCCCCGCCGGCCCACGCGGCAGCATCGGCGCCGGCGGCAGCTGAGGTCCGGCGCACGTCGGCTCGATCCGGCCGTCCAGCACTAGGCAGACATTCGTTGGCTACCCAACGACTGTCTGCTTAGAGTCTTTGATGATGCAGAGTTTTCATGGAAAACCGCGTTGGCACTTTTCCGAAACTCTGCATAGGAGGAACGACCCGTCGTGAAGAACGCAGCAATTGCCGCTTTCGTGACCATCACATCCGTCCTCGTGGCCCCGGGCGTGGAGGCCGGGAGCGATCAAGCTGGTCTGGCGGGCATCGGCACGACCGGAGCCGTCAGGATCGCCCGCACGACGGCGATGCCAGACTGCAGCCTGTTCGTCGATGCCGCGAGCGGGCCCGGCGGCAACGGGAGCGCACAGACCCCGCACGACACCATCGCCGCTGCGATCGCGGCAGCCGAGCCGGGCGCTGTCATCTGCGTCGCCGAAGGCAACTATGCCGAGGCGCTGGAGCCGGGCGAAAAGCACTTCACGCTGGCCGGTGGCTTCCAGCGGGGCCAGGGGTTCCAAGTCCGCGACTCCGCGACCTATGTCAGCAAGGCCGAGGGCAACGGCGGCTCGTTCATCCGCATCATCGACCCAGGCCCCAAGGGCGAACAGCTTACAGCCATCGACGGCTTCGAGATCACCGGCTACTCGCAGGCGATCGTGCGCGACTACTACGAGCCGCAGCGCTTCGATCTCACGAACAACTTCATTCACGACAACACCTGCACGGATGCCTCGCTCGCTGGCGCCGGGTTCGCCCTCAACAATGTCTCTGGAACCATCCGCGACAACGTGCTCGCAAGGAATTCCTGCGGTCGCGGTGGCGCCGGATTCCTCAACGACGGCTCCAACCGGAACTCGGTGTCGATCACCGGCAACCTCATCGAGTCCAATGCGGGAGTCGAGCCCACCAGTGCCCACGGCGGCGCGCTCTACCTGTTCGGCAACAAGCTCGCCATCACGGGCAATGCTTTCATCGGCAACACCGTGACGCAGTGGGGTGGCGGCCTCTACATCGGTGCCTACGTGGCTGGCGGGCAGCCCACGACGGCAACGCTCAGCCGCAACCTCTATCGGGGCAACCGCGCCGGCAACAAGGGCGGCGGCTTCTTTTGCGACGACGGAGCAACCTGCCTGAGCGATCACGAGGTGTATGAGCGGAATTGCGGTGACAACATCTACTTCGACAGCGGGTCGCAGGGCTCGGGCCCAACGGTCGCGACCTTCGATCACCTGATGAATGTCGAGGCTCTCGACGTCGGCTGCTCGGTTCCCGGCATCGGCGTGCGCATCGACCGGGACGACAGCGGTGGGCCCGACACCTACACGTTCACGAACGCGACGTTTCGGGGCAATGCCAAGGGTGGCGACTTCCTCACCGGGTGCAATAGCGGCTGCGCTGCCGTCAAGGTGACCGTCGCGAATTCGCGCGTGCAGACCGACTACATGAACGGCGGAATTGCGATCAGCTTCGAGGGGACAGTCAGCCCTGCCAGTGACCCCGTACCGGCCACGGAAGCGGGCCAGAGCCAAAGCCCAGCCGCTCAGGACGCCGGCCTTGCGCTGCCGAGGCTCGCTTGGCCTGCAGTCACGCGCGGCGACGAATTCATGGGCTTTCCCGAGCGCTTCAACCGCTACTACACGGACCCGGACTGGCAACCTTCGCAGACCATCTATGTGAGCCCGGACGGCAGCGGCGACGGCACGACCCGGGATGCACCGATGGCGGCCGATGCGGCGGTCGCTGCCGCGCGACCGGGCACCCGCATCACCTTCATCCGCGGCACCTATCAGGGTTGCCTTGAATTCAGCAAAGACAACAGCGGCACCTATGACGCCCCGATCGTCGTCTATGGCGAGCGCAACCCGGACCAGTCGATCGGTGTCTCGATGACCTGTTGCAACAGCGGGCGCCAAGCCTGCTTCAACCTCGAGGCTGCCAACCATGTTGCCATCGACGGCTTCGAGCTGATCGGCGGCAAGTACGGTGTGCGTGCCGTCGGGGCGGGCTATGCGGCGAGCGAGCATTCGCAAGGCATCGCCGTGCTCAGCTGCAACGGCCACGACCAGGACAACGACCCGTTCTTCTCGGGTCAATCCGACTGGGCCGTGTGGGAGCACAATGTCGCGTCGGGTGCGAAGGAGGGTGACGGTCACGGCATCTATCTGAGCAATGGCAGCGACTGGAACATCGTCCGCTCCAACGAGACGTTCGCCAACACGTCCAGCGACTTCCAGATCAATGCCGACCCGATATCCACCTGTGCCGAGGTCGGTATTCCATTCGACGATCCCCGCTGCGATGCCTATGCCGGCACGGGCGAAGGCGGGCAGGGGGCGAGCGACTACTTCCTCGTCGACGGCAATTTCTTTCACCACGGCATCGGGCCCGGCGCCAACTTCACCAGCGTGCGCAGGAGCCTGATCCGCAACAATATCTTCGGCCTGCATGCCACCAGGCACAATGTGAGCTTCTGGCAGGAGACCGACAATCCGATGCTCGGCTCGAGCGACAACAGGATCCTTCACAACCTGTTCGTCTCGACCGGCCGCCACGGCGTTCAGCTCGCGAACCACTCCACCCGCAACGAGCTCGCCGGGAACGTGATCCTCGGTGTGCGCGGGAGCGAGGGCACGGTGACAGGCGATCCAACCGCTTTGCTGATGGAGGTCGACGACACGGTCGGCGACAATATCTATCGCTCCAACCTCTATGCCTCGGGGAGGATCGAAGGCCGAACGCCGAACGAGACGGAGACGGTACGCGAGGATTTCTCGCCGGGCTGGTATGCGAGGTTTCCCACCGAGCTCAGCCACGATCCCAACGACTTCACACCTGCGCCGGACGCGCCGTTCCTGGATCTCGGCACGCGCTTGCCCGACGCCACCACCGATCGCAATGGAGCCCTGCGCTCCGATCGGGTCGACCTCGGGCCGATCGAGCTGCCTTGAAGGGCGCACGGCAGGGGCCGGCATCCCGTGCAATCGCGCGGAGGGAATTGCAACCACCGAGCCGAGGCCAGCTTGGCGTCCGCCGGCCCACGCGGCAGCATCTGAGCCGGCGGCAGCTGAGGTCGGGCGCAACCCGCCGCCCGGCACGGATGCGACCGGCCATGCAGGTTTCAGTGCATTGTTGGGACACAGGTCTACGCTGACGCCGCGCGTCCGCTGCCTGGGGTGCAGGAGAATAGGGAAGCGGGGTTGCATGACGGGCCGGATTGGGTTCAATCTGACCCGGAGGCGAATACGATGGCATCGGCTGTTGCCGACGCCCGCACTTCCGGTTATGAGCAGGGCTGCCATCGGGCGGGCAAGCCTAGACCGACGCGATGGGGCATGTGCGGGCATAATTCGCTGAGCTTGCTATGTTCGACGCTCTTGCTGTGAACGCGATTTCCAACCGGCAGCAACCTCGCCATTGATCATGTTGAGCAAGGCCCACACGACACGCCCCAACCGTACTCCCGTCCATAGACCGGTTCCGATAAGCCCCAGCAGCATCCACCCGGGCACGGTCCCGCTCAGCATCAGTACTAACGACCCGAACCCGATACTCGTTGCACAAAATGCTGCGGTCAGGGCGCCTTTAAAAATCTGCCAATGGACCGCGTAGGATTTGCTCGCCCGCAGGACCGCGAACCGCTCTCGATCCACGATTCCGAAAAGAAACGTAATCGCCGCAACCATGAATCCGAGAATGCTTGCGTAACTCTGTGCGAACGCGCTGACGATCGCAATGTTATCGCTATTCCGCACTAACGTATCGATGCCAGCCCAGTGCAACCACCACCAAATCGCCAAAGCGCTCGCCCAGGCCACAACCCCCTCGATCACCAGGAAATGTCTCCGCCAAACCATCATGGCGCGAATGTCCGACCAATCACGGCTCTTGCAAATTCACTCCTGTGCTCTTTATACGCCTCGTCGATAGCCCCGTACGCCGCCGACGCCAATACGGCCTTGCTCTTCGTGGTTTCCCGCTCGATGGTTCGCGTGGCTATCAGGTGGTCTTCCAGCATATCGACCTCATCGGCTCGCCCTTCCGCCGTGAACCCCTTGAGACGCAGCTTTTTTACCTTGTCCCGGACATCCCCCGGCTTCGACGCGACAAGACGAACCAACCGTTTCGCGAGCTGCCTCAACCGCGAATCCGGTCTTTGCTCCGCCGACAGCATCAAGCCCACTGATTTGTTCGCGCCCAGATCTCGGATGGTGGAATAAGCGGACGCGAGGTCCTTGTCCGCCTCCCCCAATATGCCGTCGGCGTATGGCTCGCCCCGAAGCTCCAAGAGTTGGACGGTCGTCATCCGCTCGACGAGTTCGATTATGTCCCGCTGAAACAATGGCCGGAACACGGGCTTTTCCTGAAGCTCGTTACGCTTCGCAAACAGGTACTCGCCGAGCGCCTTGATTCGGGGACCGTCAAAATTGAATTCTGCCGCCACGTAGCCGTCGTCATAGATGATTGCATGGCACGCTTCCAGCAACCCAGCGTCATCCTCGATTTCCAGCGGCGATATGCGGCCGCCCTTCTCCAACGTCGGTAGTTGGGATAGCCGCGTTCGCCCGAACTTGAGCCGAATCGGGTACTCTACGGAATCCGGCCACACAGCCAGACGATCCCCTTCCCCGTTTGTCAGATATCGCCCCTTATCCGACCACGGCAGATTGGCTAGACGAGACATCTCTCCCGGCAGCAAGGGCACTATGTCCTCGGCCCTTTCGAGCCGGTAAAAATAAATTTTGCGACTGACCGTCTGCACCCGTTTTGCCATTTGAGGCCTCTCGCCATGGCACTGTTCGCTTGGACTTGTCAGCCAATTTACGTGATTCGAGCGGTTTGAGCGCGCGAGCCATGCCCATGCCGCCGGTCTGTCCCCACCATCCACACCCCTAATCTATCAACACACCAGAGCTGCGCACTAGCTTGATGACCGCCTCGGGTCAGGGTCCACTCCCGACGCAGCGACCGCCACCGGTCAGCACGTCTTCACTTCTGCGACAGTTCCGGCAACTCGCCGGCTTGGTCCTCTGCTCCTCCGATGAGCAACATTCTCGAGCCTCGCTCGAGTGCTCTTCCAGGCCATGTGCAGAAAGTCGAAAAACCTTATGGCGTTATCAGCAAATCAGTTGCATAATTTCCATGTTGACCAGGCAATAAGTGTTGAACTTATCGCTATTACTGTTGTCACAATAGCGTATGCTAACAGTGCTCGCCGAGTTAATCGTTGCCGCCGCATCATGCGGCTGACGATTTTGTCGACCCCTAGCCCCAGCAGACCGGCAACAAGCTTCTGAATGGCGTAATCTTCACCATCGCCATCGGGGCGCATGTCTGCTGCCAAAGGAGGGTCCGCCGCAATCGAGCTGACGTTGCCAGCCTCGTCAAGGTTGTATCGAAGCGCCGCCGGGAAACACTCGTTCTCGAGGTTGTTCGGTTCACCACTTATGATAATCGGAAATATGTTATGAGTACGCCCCAATGACTTGAAGTACCTCACCTCTTCGTTCACATATTTACTTCGTGCCGCGTCAGGTGAACATATAACTACCAGGTTCTTGGAACTATCCAATGCCGCACGTGTCTGACTAGCTAGAGAATCTCCTGCAGTAAATTCATCTCGATCAAAGAATGCGGGCCGGAGCGATCTAGGCACTAAACCCGACTTTGTGACCCGCCCGACAAATTTTTTGTCGACCCAATAGGTTTCGATATATTTGTGAATGCGCCTTGCTTGTTCAGAATCCCTATGGCTGTAACTTGTGAAAACTTGATACCTGAAGTTCGCGCCCAACATCGCGTGAACCCTCCTGTTTTCTGTACAGATATTCTCGGGTAATCAATTCAAGACTTTCATGTTTGGTCAGGTAGGTACAAACCTGCAATTGTCTCCTGTGGCTCACTTTCGCCCGTGGCACGTCACTCCCTGCCTTTGCGCTATCGTATTCAGTAAGCGGTCGTTGGGCAAGTGTCGCAAGTCGTCCTTCGCGGCGCTCGTCCCTGCTCCGCACCCGCCAATGCCGACCGGCACTCCAGCGCGACAGCCAACAGCATGACAACGGACATTCCTCGGAACCAGCGTTCCCGTTTTGTCCAAGATGCCGGATAGCTGTGCCCCAACAATACCGTTGAGGCCAGCTTGGCGTCCGCCGGCAAACCTGATTAGCTGGCCGGGCTCAGTCGGCCAGCGCACGCGAGGATGCCACATGCCCAAGGTGATGATCGTGACCGGCGGGTCACGCGGGATCGGAGCCCAGATCGTCCGCTCGGCGGCCGCGGCCGG
>JANNSW010000045.1:0-9399 GCA_031403055.1 Hyphomicrobiaceae bacterium
GGTCTGCTCTGGGGTATTTGGAACGCATACGACAAATCAGTTGATTTAAATCTCCAATATGAGAACGCGCTAGCCAGCCTCGGTATTGGCTCGGAGCTGCCTTCCGGCATTGTCGCCACCCTTCAGGTCGATCCGCGCTACGCGGCACGTACCGGTTTGATCGTCATCGCCTGTACCGTCATCTTGCACATCACCCTCTACTCGTTTCGCCGAAGCGACCACGTCCGTCGAATCGTACTCGCCGCCTCGGCGGTCGTGTCGCTGGCGGCGGTAGCGCCGGTGCTAGCGGATGGCCGTCACATCGTCGAAGTGTCGCGCCAGCTGGGGCCGCTCGGCACGATCATCGCCGTCGTCATCGCGCTCTACAGCCTTACGATGGTGCTCGCCTATCTGACCCGCCTGACCGGCTTTCCCTTCATCGGTGCGCTGGCGGCTATCGGCATCGCCGTCGGCCTATTCAATATCAGCCACAACGTCACGCCGCCTGTGGCGCAGGACCAGACCCGGCATCCGGGCGGCGAGCCGCTGAAGCGCCAGGCAAGGCTCGAGTCGACCTCGGCCGACGACCTGGAAACGAGCTTCCGTCACTGGCTCGATTCGCGACAAGACCTCGAGCTGTTCCGCTCCAGGGGCAAGCCCTATCCGGTCCTCATCGTCGCCGCCCAGGGGGGAGGCCTCTATGCGGCGACCGCCATTGGCCGGGCATTTGCGCAGTTGCAGCGCGACTGCCCGCTCTTCCTGCAGCATGTTTTCGCCATCAGCGCTGTCGAAGGCGGGGCCGTCGGTAGTGCCGCTATCCACGCCGCCGCGTCCGGCCAAGCACAAGCAAGTGACTGCAACGGCAAGGGCAGTGACATCACCGGCCGGATCTCCCAGGTCACGCTGGAGGACCACCTCTCCCCGATTATCGCCACCATCATTCCCGACCTCATTCGTAAACTCTATCCCTTCGAGATCTCGCCTATCGCCGTGACCCGCTCGGATGCGCTGGAGTATAGCATCGTCGAATCCGTTTATCGCGACGACCCGGCGAGTGGCGCCTGCATTGACCCTGGAGGGCTCTGCGCTCCATATTTCGACCATTGGAGCCCCCGCTCCGTCACGCCAGCGCTCGTGCTCAACGCAACTTGGGTCGAGAACGGCCATCGGGTGGCCTTTGCGCCGTTCGGGCTGGAGCGGGCGGGCGATCAAACCCTCCATTCGTTTTCCGACTTCGCCATGGTGCTCGACACACGCGACGTCTCGCTGATCGGTGCCGCCGTGGTCAGCGCGCGCACTCCCGGCGTTCTGCCAGCCAAGGTCTATGGCGTCAAAATCGGTGAGCATGGCAACCGCTGGAACTTCATCGACGGCGGCTCTGCGGATGCTTCCGGCGCGGCGACGGCGTTGCAGATTTTCGAGGCGCTCAACCGCCTGCTCGAACGCGAGGTGTTGCTCGGTGACGAGATCGACCTGCGCCTCGTCCTCGTCACGGATTCCGAGATCGATCCCGACCTCGCCAAGGCTGACGGCACGGGGTTCAGCAATACGATGGCCCCCATTTCCGCGCTCTTCAACAGCCGGGCGCTGTTGGCAAGTCGGGCGGTGGAGCAAGCGGTCGCGCGCGGGTGGGAGCTCGACCCGGGACAGGCCCAGGGCGTGAGCCCATCCGACAACCCGGCCCGCAAAGTGCTGGTGATCGAGCTCGACCGCAAGACCTTCAGGATCTCAGACGGCTGGAAAATGTCACGCGCGACCTATGACATCGTCGGACTGCTGCTCGGCGATCCGAGCCTCTGCCGACGGTCGGCCGAGCGCGATGCATTCCCGTCCCGTGCGGCCAGGTCGATCGCCGCCAACAGCTGCGTCACCCGCGACATCCTCAGCCTGCTCCGTAGAGAGTAGCCGCAGATTAGCCGAGAGTGCCTGATGCATTGCCGGGGTCCAACTCTACTCGAAGTCTGGGCCGCAACAGTCGCAACCCACGCCGGTTGTCGTTTTTGCCCTCGATCAGAGTGCGCAGTAAAGCGCATTGAGAACAGACAGTCAAAGAGACGAGAGGGCGCAGGTGGGCGGCGCCGCTGGCAGGTTTACGGGTTGCCAGCTCCGCGATCCGCTACTACGACCCTCCCGGCTGCCGCAGCATCAACCTCGGCTTCCGTCTTGCCAGAACGCTCTAACCTCTTGTATATTTTACATCTTTACGTCTTGAGCACACAGGTCGACCCGAACTCGGCCTGAGCCAATCCGCCAGAGGCGGACCGGTTTTTTGGGCGGTGCAGATCGGCGAACCGTTCGGCAAGGCATCCGAGAATCGGGCTACGCTGCGGCCCATGAAAGACAACGCCCGCCGAACCGGACCCGCTGTCGAGGCGCATTATCAGCTCATCGACTGGCTGATCCCGACCGTCGAGCGGTTCCCGAAAGCGCAGAAATTCCTGCTCGGCGACCGCATCCAGGCAACTGCGCTCGACGCGCTCGAAGCCTTGATCGAGGCGACCTACACGCGCGACCGGCGTGGCAATCTGGCGAAGGCAAATCTCGGCCTGGAGAAGCTGAGGTTCTTCTTCCGCATCGCATTCGAGCAGCGCCACCTCGACGCCAGACGATACGAGCACGCCGCCCGAATGGTCGACGAAGTCGGTCGTCTCATCGGTGGTTGGGCGAAGGCGCATGAACACCGGACTCAATCGGGGCTCGCTCATGGCCAAGCTGCCCAGTTATGAGCTGGCGATCATCGACGAACGCAAGTTGACCGCCTATCTTCTTGATCGGGCGCATCGGTTCGGTGGTCCGAAGGCCGTGTTCTTCGAGAGCTTCGGGTACTCTGCCGAGAATTGGCAGGTACTTCGAGACGCGATTCTTGCGCATGCAGGCGACCATGAGGTCGACCAGAGCCAACCCACCCGCCATGGCCAAGTCTACGAGGTGGTCGGCCCGCTTGCGGCGCAAGATGGCCGAAGCCCGCTTGTTCGGGTAGTGTGGATGATCAGGAATGGCGAGGACCGGCCACGTCTGGTGACCGTGGTACCGTCGTGAGGAAAAGGACCATGATCAAAGAGCTGGAGATCGTTGCGCTGACACGGCCAGTGCCCGAGCATGGCCTCGAGGCTGGCGACGTCGGCACGATCGTGATGGTGCACGAGAAGACAAGCGGCTACACGGTCGAGTTCATGGACCTGCGCGGCAACACGATTGCTATCGCCGATCTGCCCGCCGAGGACGTTCGCCCGGTGCGCGACCGCGAGGTGGCTCACGTCAGGCTGGTGGCGTGATCACGAGGCGGCGATCCCTCGATGGCCCGACACAAGCTCGACGACTCTTTCGAAGAGATCGCGAGTTTCAACGCGCTGAGGATCGCTGCCCGCAAAGCCATCAAGGGCAAACGCAAGAAGCCCGGCGCCTCCGCCTTCTTCGCCAACTTCGAGCATGAGCGAGTAGGGCGGGTTGGGCGCATCGCGCCGTAACCCGCCGAGCGTGCTCGCGGTTGGTGGGATACGCTTCGCTATCCCGCCCTACCCCGTCTTCCCCCTGAACCCTGTCGCCAGCACGTAGAGCTCGGAGGAATCCGTCCGGCTGGCGGGAGGTTTGACGTGGCGGACGGACTTGAAGTCGCGCTTCATCGCCGCCAGCAGCTCGCCCTCGGTGCCGCCCTGGAACACCTTGCAGACGAAGAAGCCGCCCGGCGCCAGCACCTTTCGCGAAAAGGCCAGTGCCGCTTCGCACAACGCCATGATCCGCAGGTGGTCGGTCATGCGGTGGCCGGTCGCGGGCTCCGCCATGTCGGAGAGCACGGCATCGGCTTGGCCGCCGAGCGCGGCCTCGATCACGGCCTCGGCGTGCTCCGCCATGAAGTCGAGTTGTATCACCTCGACGCCGGGCAGCGGCTCCATCGCGTTGATATCGATCGCGAGCACGCGCCCGCCACGGGCATCTGTTCCCGGCTTGACCTTGGCTGCCGCGATCTGCGACCAGCCGCCTGGAGCCGCACCCAGATCCAGCACCCGCATGCCCGGTTTGAGAAGGTGGTACTTCTCGTCCATCTGCTGGAATTTGAACGCGGCGCGCGAGCGCAGCCCTTCGGCCTTGGCAGCTGCCACGTAGGGGTCGTTCAACTGGCGCTCCAGCCAGCGTTTTGACGAAACGGTGCGGCCGCGCCCGGATTTCAGGCGCGCGGCGAGTGGCCGCTGGCTGCCGAGCGCGCCTGGCGGCTTGCTGCTACTGCCCGGGCCTTTGCTTGCCTTTGCCATGTCCTAGCCCCGCCGCTTGCGCTGGCGGTAGACGCCATCTTCCGACATCAGGGTCGCGAGGATGCCTTCGCGCAGGCCGCGGTCGGCGACGCGCAATTGCTTGCAGGGCCACATCCGGAGCAGCGCCTCCAGAATCGCGCAGCCCGCCAGCACCAGATCCGCCCGGTCGGCGCCGATGCACGGCTCGGCCACACGCTCGCGATAGCTCATCGCCGTCAAGCGCCCCGAGACCGCCCGCACGTCATCGCTCAGCAACCAGCAGCCATCGATGCGGTTGCGGTCGTAGGCCGCAAGACCCAGATGCACGCCGGCAACCGTCGTCACCGTCCCCGACGTCCCCAGCAGATGCACGCGTGAGCGGTCGAGCCGCTCGCGCATGCCCGCCTCGCGCTCGAAATCACCGAGCAACCCCGTCACATGCTCGACCATGGCCTCGAAAATGACGGCGTCGATGTGATGACCGCCGAAATGCTCCGACAGCGTGACGACGCCGACGGGCAGCGAGGTCCACGCCAGAATGGCATCCTGGACGTCGATCCGCTCGGCGATCGAGCGAGGTATGCCACCATCGACCCGGTTCAGATCGAGCCAGACCAGCTCCGAGGAGCCCCCGCCGATATCGAACACCAGCGCATAGTCACACTCCCGGTCGATCAGCGACGCGCAGCCCGCGACCGCGAGCCGGGCTTCAGTCTCACGGTCGAGGATCTCGATCTGGAGACCGAGATCACGATTGACGCGATCGAGAAACGCCTCGCCATTATCGGCGATCCGGCAGGCTTGCGTCGCCACCAGCCGCGAGCGCACGACCTGGCGGCGGCGCATCTTGTCGGCACACACACGCAGCGCGTCGATGGTGCGGCTCATGGCGGCGTCCGAAAGCCGGCCCGATGCTGTCACGCCTTCGCCCAGGCGAATGATGCGCGAGAACGCGTCGACCACGAGAAAGCCGCGTCGTGATGGCCGCGCGACCAGCAGCCTGCAATTGTTGGTGCCGAGGTCGAGAGCCGCATAGACGGCGTTGGGATCATCGTTGGGTCCGGTGTCGCCCGACCCTTTGTCGCGCCAGCCATTGACCGGTCGCTCAGGACCGCCAGGTCCCTTGTCATCGCTCGCCGCAGCCCGGTTGCCTGTCTCGACGCTTGCCTGCTCGAGGCCAGCGTCGATCGCACCGACGGCGGCGGCGCAGCTTTCGCCTGGCCGCGTCACATTCCCATCCCCAGCGCCTGGATTGCCGCGGTCCGGCACGCATCGCGCGCTGCTGCCACAGTCCGTCAGGCGTCTTGCTGGAATCACTCTTGGAATGACTGTAACAGTTTCGCTCCAGCCGTAAAGCGGCTGTGGTGAATTCTTGGCGCCGGTCGCGTGGTCTGGCGGAGAGGGTGCGAGCGATGTTGCCGCGATGGACGGGCGTTGCCTGCTGCTTCCTTCTGTCGCTGGCAAGCGCCAGCTTGGGGCGCGCGGACGATACGGCGCGTGATCGCGCCGCGGAAATGGCTGCGCTGGTGGCCGCCTATCCGGGATTCCTCACGCGCGCGGAGGGCAATGATCTCGTCTGGCTGGACGGAACCCGGATGCCGATCGACGACGGCCGAGCCGGCAAGCCGTTCGAGCTGCTGCTGGATTCGCCCGACATCGAGGACCAGTTCTTTTCCCCCTATCCGCTCGGCAACAAAGGGCTTGCTCCCGGCGAGAATGTCGATCCTGGCCGCGTGCGCTTCGAGCCGCTGTTCAAGAGGATGTATGGCGATTGCCGCAAGGGCAGCGTCGAAGGGCATCTCGTATCCGTGCCCTGGCTGCCCAAGCACCAGGGCGGCAAGGTCAAGGTCACGGCGGTCAACGGTGTCGACAAGGCGCTCGCCGCCGTCTCGGCCGAGCTCGACGCGCTGCCCGAAGCGCTGATCAAATTCCTGAAGCCCTCGAGCGGCACCTACAATTGCCGCGTCATTGCCGGGACCGGGCGAACCAGCGTGCATGCCTACGGTGCAGCTATCGACATCAACTCGGCGCATGCGAGCTACTGGCGCTGGGAGAAACCCGACTCCGCCGGCCACTATCCCTACCGCAACGTCATTCCGATCGAGATCGTGGACGTGTTCGAGCGCCACGGTTTCATCTGGGGCGGCAAGTGGTACCACTACGATACGATGCACTTCGAATACCGGCCGGAGCTGATTGCTCTGGCGAAATCGCGCCAGGGAGCCACGCCACCATGACCGAGCCATGCGACCTCTCCGCCATTGAGGCCCGCCGCCTGATCGGCACCAAGGCGCTCTCGCCGGTCGAGCTGATGCGCAGCTGTCTGCAGCGGATCGAAGAGGTCAATCCCAGACTCAATGCGATCGTGGCACTCGATGCGGCGGAGGGGATCGCCGGGGCAAAACGGGCCGAGGAAGCCGTAATGGCGGGCGAGGAGCTGGAGCTGCTGCATGGATTGCCCGTCGGCATCAAGGATCTGGAGGAGACTGGCGGGCTCAGAACCACGCACGGCTCACTCCTCTTCAAGGATCATGTGCCAGCCGAGGACGAGGCGAGCGTTGCGCGCGTGCGTGCGGCGGGCGGGATCATCTTTGCCAAGACCAACACGCCCGAGTTCGGGGCCGGCGCCAATACCTTCAACCGCGTCTATGGCGCGACCGGTAATCCGTTCGCCCCGGATTTGACGTGCGCTGGCTCCTCGGGCGGCTCGGCGGTTGCGCTCGCAACCGGCATGATGCCGCTCGCGACCGGCTCCGACATGGGCGGCAGCCTCAGGACGCCTGCCGCCTTCTGCGGCGTCGTCGGCTTCCGGCCATCGCCGGGCATCGTGCCCGACGCCCTTTCCTCGCCATCGCTGGCGCCATTCTCGGTGCTCGGACCGATGGCGCGCACGGTCGAGGATGCGCATCTGCTGCTGAAGGCCCAGATCGCGATCGACCGGCGCGATCCCTATTCGAGCCTCGACGCGCTCGACATTCCCGAGCGACTGAGCGGCGCGGACCTCTCCTCCATGCGCGTTGCGATCTCGGAGGATCTGGGCGCGGCACCGGTAGACAACGGCATCCGGCGCATATTTCGCGCTCGCACCGGCCTCTTCCGCCACGTCTTCCGCGAGGCGGTCGACCGCAATCCCGAAATGGCGGGCATCCACGAGACGTTCGAGGTGCTACGGGCCATCGGCTTCGTGGTGGCGTACGCCGAACCGTTGGCGAGCAAGCGCGATCTGCTCGGCCCCAATGTGATCGACAACACCGAGCGGGGGCTCGAGTACTCGCTCGCCGATGTGGCGCGCGCCCACCTCGTCCAAACCGGCCTCTATCGGAAATTCCTCGATCTGTTCGATGATATCGACATCCTGATCTGCCCGGCGGCAGCGGTCTCGCCGTTTCCCCACAAGGAGCGATATGTCACGCACATCAACGGTGTGGAGATGGATTCCTACACGCGCTGGCTCGCCCTCAGCTATTGCGTGACCATGATGCTGGGCACTTCCTGCTGCATTCCGTGCGGGCGCGACGAGAAGGGGCTGCCGTTCGGCATCCAGGTGGTCGGCCCCAAGGGGTCGGACGCGCTCGTGCTCGAGACCGCGCTTGCCATCGAGGGGGAGTTGGCGACCCGCTCGGATACGGCTCGTGCCCTCCCCTCGCTTGCCGCACTCGCATCCTGAGTCCATTGTTGTCGCAGCTGCTGGCCCAAGCTGGAACCTGCCCGATGCGTTATGCGAAACCGGCCACGCTGGAAGAGGCGGTTGCGCTACTCGCAGAGGGCGACTGGCGGCTGCTGGCCGGCGGTACGGACGTCTATCCGGCCCATGTCGATCGGCCGCTGCCCTCCAAGGTGCTCGATCTGAACGGGATTGCGGGACTGCGCGGGATCGTCGAGGATGGTTGCCATTGGCGACTGGGTGCCCGCACGACCTGGAGCGACATCGTGGCGGCCGCGCTGCCGCCGGCGTTCGACGCCCTGAAGCTCGCCGCGCGCGAGATCGGCTCGATCCAGATCCAGAACGCAGGCACCATCGGCGGCAATCTCTGCAACGCCTCGCCCGCCGCCGACGGCGTACCGGCGCTGATGATCCTCGATCCGGAGGTGGTGTTGCGGTCGAGGGCGGGCGAGCGCAGCCTGCCGCTCGCCGCGTTCGTGCTCGGCAACCGGGTGACAGCGCGCCGCGAGGACGAGATCGTGACCGGGATCCGCATTCCCAAAGCGTCCGCCAAAGGCCGATCGAGCTTCCTGAAGCTGGGCGCGCGCAAATACCTCGTCATTTCGATCGCCATGGTGGCGGCGCGTCTGGCCGTCGATGCCAGCGGCAGGGTTGGGGATGCAGCGGTTGCGGTCGGCTCGTGCTCGGAGGTTGCGGTGAGGCTCGGGCGCCTCGAGGTTGCCCTCCTCGGTCGGCGCGCCGACCGGGATTTGGCGGGGGTGGCAGCGCCTGAGCACATGATCCCGCTGCAGCCCATCAGCGATGTGCGGGCGAGCGCGGACTATCGCCGGTCGGCGGCATTGGAGCTGGTGCGCCGCGCGCTGGGCCGCTGTCTCGGACCTGCCCTGGAGGCGGCGTGACCATGGCACGCATGGCCCTTGCGTTCACGCTGAATGGCCGCCCGGTGGAGGTGCGGGCAGCTCCGCTCACGCGCCTCTCCGCCGTGCTGCGCGACGATCTGCGGCTGACCGGCACCAAGGTCGGGTGCGATGCCGGCGATTGCGGCGCCTGCACCGTGTTGATCGATGGCGAGGCCGTTTGCGCTTGCCTCACGCCGGCCGCCGGTATCGCCGGCTGCAACGTTGCCACCATCGAGGGGCTCTCGGATGGCAGGCTCGGAAATCTGCAACGATCCTTCCTGCGCCACGGTGCGGCGCAGTGCGGCATCTGCACGCCCGGCATGTTGATGGCCGCAACGGCCCTGATCGACCGGGTGGCGCGACCGGCCGAACTGGAGGTCGAGGCAGCGCTTGCCGGCGTGCTCTGCCGCTGCACCGGCTATCGCAAGATCGTTGCCGCCGTGATGAATGCCTGGCGCGAGGACGAGCTGCCCGAGCCCGGCAGCACCGACGCGCCTCCCGCCGGTTGCGCCGTCGGTCGCTCACCAATACGGCTCGACGGCGCGGCCAAGGTCAGAGGCTGCGAGAATTTCGGCGCGGATGAGCGTCCCCAAGGCGCCCTCCTCGTCAGGGCCATCCGTTCGCCCCA
>JANNSW010000046.1:0-3034 GCA_031403055.1 Hyphomicrobiaceae bacterium
TTCCCCTTCCATCGCCTGCGCCATGGCGGCCTGACGGCTATCGGTCAGCGCGAGCGGGGTGCCGTCGGCGCCGTGCAGCGCGAACAGCAGGATGCCCTTGGGCACGCCGTCGAGTGCTGGATACAACACGAGCGCCTGCTCCGATGACAGCGTCTTGATGTAGGCGACCTCGCCGTCGCCCAGATTGGCGAACTCGTTGGCGCTCATGATGCCTTCGATGTCGGCGCTGCTCTTCATGTCTTTGTTCATGGCCATCTCCTCGACTGACCCCGCCTTTGTCCTCAGGAGCGGTTTCCGCGCCGCCCGACGTCCGTGCAAGGCCGTCTAGCTCCCCTCTGTGATGGTTATACGCCGGACCAGCCGTTCCGGCTCAGGCCGGGTCAAGTCGATCGCCAAGAGTCCGTTGTCGAGGCTCGCATTGCGGATCTCGATCCCATCCGCCAGCACGAAAGTGCGCTGGAACTGGCGGGCCGCGATGCCGCGATGCAGGTATGTGCGGGATTTGTCCTCGTCCTGGCGGCCGCGGATCATGAGCTGGCTGTCCTCCACCGTCACATCGAGCTGGTCGCGAGTGAAACCGGCTACCGCAAGCGTGATGCGGAGCATCTCGGGCCGGTTGTCCTCGGCCGGGAGGCGCTCGATATTGTAGGGCGGATAGCCATCGCCGGGAGCTTTGGCCACACGTTCCAGCACGCGTTCGATCTCGTCGAACCCGAGCAGGAGTGGGCTGTTCAGCAGTGACATGCGCGACATGCGGCCTCGGGTCCTTCTCGAAAGCGACCAAGCTTGCACGATGCTCACTGCGGCGAGGCCCCTGAGGCACCCCGCGACAGCGCCGGCCCATCTGGCGCCAGCATTGGAACACCGATCGAATATGGGGCCGACTCAGGCTTAGTTCAAGCCGGATCGCGATGGGAGGTTACCCGGCGCTTGAGCTTGGCGGTCGCAACCGTCACAGTGGCTGGTGGATCGCCTGCAACTTCCAGAGGCATTGCCGGCCATGTTGCTCGCCTTGATTGTCATCGGCGGCGTGCTCGCCATCGCCTGGCTACCCCAGGCCTGGGTCAATAGCGTCTTGAAGCAGCACTCTGGCGTGCGGCCGGACCTGCCCGGTACCGGCGCCCAGTTTGCCCGCCGCACGCTCGACCAGATGGGGCTCGCTCACGTCAAGGTCGAGCCGACGGCGCAGGGCGACCACTATGATCCTGCCGCCAAGACGGTCCGTCTCTCCAAGGCCCACCACGACGTGCGCTCGCTTGCCGCGGTCGTGGTCGCGGCGCACGAGATCGGCCATGCCATGCAGGATGCGACCGGCTACCCGCCACTCCAGCGGCGCACCGCCATGGCCGCTACCGCGCAGGGGATCGAGCGCATGGGCAGCTTCGTGATGCTGGCGGCACCCGTGCTGCTGATCGTCATGAAGAACCCGGCCGTGATGTTGCTCGACTTCATCGGCGGCGCCCTCATTCTTGCGGTCGGCGCCGGGATGCATGCGCTGACGCTGCCGGTCGAGCTTGACGCGAGCTTCCGCAGGGCCTTGCCGCTTTTGCAGGACGGCAAGCTCATTCCCGACAAGGACTTGCCGGCGGCCCGCCAGATCCTCAGAGCCGCCGCCTTCACCTACGTCGCCTCGGCGCTGATGACGATGCTGAACGTGGTGCGCTGGTTCAGGGTGCTGCGATTCTGAGGCGACTTCGCGCTAGTGTTCTGGCGCATTCATTCGATTCCCGTTTCCCCGGGAGCCGCGCAGCGGCTACCCGGGGCCCAGAGCCCGGAACTCCTGGGTCCCGGCTGGCGCTTCGCGCCGCCGGGAAGACGGGTACCAAATGTTTGAGTCACAACACTAGCCTCGATTGCCCCGGCCATCGTATACGGACCCGATGTCCGATATCCTCGACAAGATCAATGCCTACAAGCGCAAGGAGATCGCCGTGGCCAAGGCCCGGCGGCCCTTGAAGCAGCTGAAGCAGGACGCAGCGGGTCAGGGGCCGGCACGCTCGTTCACGACGGCGATTGCGGCGCGGATCGCCTCGGGCCGGCCGGCGCTGATCGCCGAGATCAAGAAGGCCAGTCCGTCGAAGGGGCTGATCCGGGCCGATTTCGATCCGCCAGCGCTCGCCCGCGCCTACGAGGCAGGCGGCGCGACGTGCCTCTCGGTGCTGACCGACACGCCTTCGTTCCAGGGCGCGCCCGAGTACCTCACCATGGCTCGAGCGGCCTGCAAGCTGCCCGCGCTGCGCAAGGATTTCATGCTCGATCCCTATCAGGTGGTGGAAGCGCGAACCTGGGGTGCCGATGCCATTCTCATCATCATGGCCTCGGTCACGGACAGCGAAGCGATCGCACTCGCCGAAGCCGCCCGTGACTGGGGGATGGATGCCCTCGTCGAGGTGCACGACGAGGCCGAGCTCGAGCGGGCGCTGCTGCTGGATGTCGATCTGATCGGCATCAACAATCGCAACCTGCGGACCTTCGAGACAAATCTCGAGACGACCGAGCGATTGGCGCCACTGGTGCCGCGGGGCAAGCTGATCGTCGGGGAGAGCGGCATCCACGTGCACTCCGACATGGCGCGGCTTGCGCGCTGTGGCGTGAAGTCGTTCCTGGTCGGCGAAAGCCTGATGCGGCAGCGCGATGTCGAGCGGGCGACGCGGGCACTCCTCGATCCGGCCGCGGTCGGGGAGCCGGCTCGACCGGTCGACCGCCCTGCGCCAGCCCGCCTCTCGCATCTGAACGCCGCGGGCGAAGCCCACATGGTCGATGTCTCGGAGAAATCCGATACCGCCCGCAGTGCGACCGCGGAGGGCTTCGTCGCCATGACGGCCGCAACGCTGCGGCTGGTCGAGGAGGGAACCGCGAAGAAAGGCGACGTGCTGGCGACAGCCCGCATTGCCGGTATCATGGCCGCCAAGCGCACCCACGAGTTGATCCCGCTCTGCCATCCGCTCGCGCTGTCGAAAGTCTCGGTCGAGTTGGAGCCGAGCCAGCAGCCGGCCGGCATTCGGGTGCGCGCGATCGTCAAGGTCAAGGGCCC
>JANNSW010000047.1:0-11085 GCA_031403055.1 Hyphomicrobiaceae bacterium
GTCGGTCACCGGCGAGGCTTCCCCGGATGGCGCTGCCGCCAGCACCTGAACGTCGGGCTGCGGCAGGCTGCGCGGCGAGACCGGCACACGGGTGCCGATGCCGATCAAGGGCACCCAGGGCACGTCATGGGCCGCTTTCCAGCTGGCAAGCGCGGCACCGATGTTCAACGCGATGATCTGGTGGAAATTCGTCGGCGACGGGCTCAAGATAGCCACCCCTTCGATCAACTCCCATTTCTCACCCGCCGGGCGCGTGTCGGTGAAGTCGAGGAACTCCTCGATGGTCATCTGGTCGGCTTCGGCCAATTGGGATCGCATGGTGGGGCTCGCGTCAGGGCAACTGCCGGAAACTGCAGGTTCACCACACCCTATCACCACTGGCCATACGAAGCACCAGCGCCGTGCCATCTCAGAGCTGCCGATAGACCCGGTTCAGCTGCCGCTTCGGGTGCTTCGGGCTCATCTGGAACTTGATCAGCAGCTCGCGGGCCAACATGTCGCGGTCCTGCTGGTTGCCCGACGGCTTCAGGCCCTCAGGCGTGCGCACCCAGCCATTGACGTTCCTGTCGGAAATCGCGGGCAACAGGCACTTGTCGACGGACCATTTACGCCTTAGGTTGTTGAAGCCTTCAACAACCGGTGCATGACCATGGGAACGATGAACTTCTCGGTGCCTGATGAAGTCAAGGACGCCTTCAACGAGGCTTTCAAGCACGACAACAAGAGCGCCATCGTGGTTGGCCTGCTGCGCCGGGCTATCGAGCTGCGGGCAATCGTGGTTGAACGTGGCAGCCTAGTGGACGAAATGATGCGCCTGCGCGAGGCGAGTGGCGAGTTTGCGGCCGGTGCGGTCCGCCGGGCCCGCGAGCGAGGGCGTCCTTGAAAGTCGTCGTGGATGCGAGCGTCGCCCTGAAATGGGTGCTGCGTCAGAAGGGCGAGGCCGATGCCGATGTGGCACGCTCGCTGCTGGAGATGATCGACGGGCAAAGTGCAATCATGGCGCAGCCGCCACATTGGCTCTCGGAGGTGCTCGCGGTCGTGGCACGTCTCGAGCCGGATCGCATCGACGACATCGTGCCCTTCCTTGCGCGAGTGCCTCACACGGTGCTCGCCGACCTGCCGATCCATCAGAGCGCCGCGCATCTGGCCGCACGGCTCGATCATCACCTATTCGACACATTCTATCATGCAATCGGCCTGGCGATCGATGCGACCCTGATCACGGCCGACGAACGCTACTTTGCCAAGGCCAAGCATCTCGGACGTATCGCGCTGCTGCGAGACTTCCCAATTCCTTGATGAATGCCGTGCCCTCTCAAAACTTCCGGTAGGCCCGGTTCAGCTGCTGCATCGGGTGCTTGGGGCTCATCTGGAACTTGATCAGCAGCTCGCGGGCCATCATGTCGCGGTCCTGCTGGTTGCCGGACAGCTTCACGCCCTTGGGGATGCGGACCCAGCCGTTGACGTTCCTGTCGAAAATCGCGGCTCGCCCTCCTCGTAGCCCATGTGGACGTCCTCCAGCCAGTTGAGGTCGTCCCAGCCCATGAACACCATGTACTGCTGCAGGACCACGGCGACTTCAGCCAGCTGCCATGGCAAGCTCGCGGCTGCCTGCGCCGAGAAAGAGGGGCGACCACTGCTCTCCCTGCGCGACCTCGCATGCAACACCAGCTGAGACGTGAACTGACCTTCTATCTCACGCCACCTTTCGCGCATGCGCGATCTCGCCCTTCTCGACGGCGCGGACAGCGTCGGCGGGCAGCGTGACGAGCGCGATGGTTTCCCCCGCCAGCCCAACGAACTCGACCTCGAACGCTTTGCCATCGGCATAAACGTGAACTATCGCGCCGAGATCGCCGGTGGTGAGGCCGCTGTCGGGGACGTCGCGGGTCAGGGCGACGCGGTCGAGCTCTTGGGGCATGGTAGTCTCCTCAGGCAGGGACGGCGGTTACGAAGCGCGGCACCGATCCACCCACATCGATGATCCAGACTGTGCGCACAGATGGGTTCGTGCCGTCGGGCGAACGCAACGCCCCAATGACCACATACTTGGCGCCATGCGGCGTCGATGGCAAGGCGGTCGCGTCGTAGGTGCGAACGTGATCGAGGAGCGCCATGATCAAGGCTCCGGGATCATCAGCGCGAAATCCGAAGCTGGCAAGGAACGCCGCCTTGGGCCCGCCCACGGGGTGCGCGGCATCGAGCAGATAGCCCGCGACCTTGCGCGGATCGATCTGAGCCTGGTCGGCCTGTGGGACTTTGGGCATGGCGGGACCGGGCTTCGCGCAAACGCTCACAGCATCAGGTCGCCATCACGGCTGCCCGCGAGCGCCGTCTTGCGGTCCGGGGCGAAGGCGATCGACCAGAGCGTGCGGTCGTGAACGCCACCCCCTCAAAACTTCCGGTAGGCCCGGTTCAGTTGCTGCATCGGGTGTTTCGGGCTCATCTGGAACTTGATCAGCAGCTCGCGGGCCATCATGTCGCGGTCCTGCTGGTTGCCCGACAGCTTGACGCCCTTGGGAATGCGGACCCAGCCGTTGACGTTCCTGTCGAAGATCGCCGGCTCACCCTCCTCGTAGCCCATGTGGACGTCCTCGAGCCAGTTGAGGTCGTCCCAGCCCATGAACTCCATGTACTTCTTCAGGAAAGGTGTGACCTTGGCATAATCGGGGACGAGGTTCACATCGTAGCGATAGCCGATGTGCTGACCGATCTGCTTCTCGCGCTCGGAGCTGAGGCCTTCCTTGTCCTTGATGAACTGGTCGACGTCGGTGATCTGCGAGCCTTTGTAGGATGTGCCTGCCATGGGGGTCGTCCTCTCTATTGGGGCAGCAGGCAACTGGCAGCAGGCAGCGGGAAAAACGATCTGTTGCCCGCTGCCTGCTGCCCGCTGCCACTAGTACTTATGATAATTCCCGCCCGTGCCCATCGCCTCGTGACCGACCACGTAGTTGGTGCAGGCGAGCGGGATTTTGCACATGGCGGAAGCTTCCATGGTGAGGGCGGCGAGGTCTTCCACCTCGAGCGAGTGGATGTTGGTCTTGCCGCAGGCGCGCGCCAGCAGCTGGGCCTCCATCGTCAGCGTGTGCAGGAAGTTGTAGACCCGCTCGGCCGCCTCGTCGGGGTCGAGGCGCTGGCGGAGCACCGGGTCCTGGGTCGCAACGCCGACCGGGCAGCGGCCGGAGTGGCAATGGTAGCACTGGCCGGCCGGCACGCCGATCTCTGCCTCGAAATCGGTGACGCCCTCGATGTGCTTGTTGCAGTTCAACGCCATCATCACCGAGTGGCCGATGGCGATGGCGTCGGCGCCCAGCGCCAGCGCCTTGGCCACGTCGCCGCCATTGCGGATGCCGCCCGCGTAGACGAGGCTGATCTCGCCGCGTTTGCCGAGCTCGTCGATGGCGCGGCGCGCCTCGCGGATGGCGGCGATGCCGGGAATGCCGGTATCCTCGGTCGCGATGTGGGGACCGGCGCCGGTGCCGCCCTCCATGCCGTCGATGTAGATCGAGTCCGGGCCGCATTTGACCGCCATGCGCACGTCGTCATAGACGCGCGCGGCGCCCAGCTTCAGCTGGATCGGGATCTCGTGGTTGGTCGCTTCCCGGATCTCCTGGATCTTCAAGGAGAGGTCGTCGGGCCCGAGCCAATCGGGATGGCGGGCGGGCGAGCGCTGGTCGATGCCGGCGGGCAGCGAGCGCATCTCGGCCACCATGTCCGTCACCTTCTGGCCCATCAGATGGCCGCCGAGTCCGACCTTGCAACCCTGGCCGATGAAGAACTCGCAGCAATCCGCCAGGCGCAGATGGTTCGGATTGAAGCCGTAGCGCGACTGGATGCACTGGTAGATCCAGCGCTGCGAGTAGCGCCGCTCGTCGGGGATCATGCCGCCTTCGCCCGAGCAGGTGGCGGAGCCCGCCATGGTGGCGCCGCGGGCGAGCGCGATCTTGGCCTCGTAGGAGAGCGCGCCAAAGCTCATGCCGGTGACGTAGACCGGGATGTCGAGCACCAGCGGGCGCTTGGCCTTGGGGCCGATCACGGTCTTGGTCTCGCACTTCTCGCGATAGCCCTCGATCACGAAGCGCGTCAGCGTGCCCGGCAGGAAGGTCAGGTCGTCCCAATGCGGGATCTTCTTGAACAGCGAGAAGCCGCGCATCCGGTAGCGGCCGAGCTCGGCCTTGATGTGGATGTCGTTGATGACCTCTGGCGTGAAGATCTTGCTACGGCCGAGAATGTACTTCTGCGTCTCGGCCGGCTCGAGCTTGGCGATGTGGCCGCCGTTCTTTGCGGCCTTGGCGGGAGCTTTCGCCGAGCGCTTGACGACGGCCGCAGCTCTTGCGGTCTTGGCTGGCGTTCTGGGCTTTGTATTCTTGGAGGGTGTCTTTGCCATTGGGTGCGCTTTCGTTCTGCTTCGGGCAGTAGGAAGTAGGCAGTGATTTCGGGTTAACCTGCGGAGGTTCCACGAGGCGCCTTATCTTTCAGTGAGCACCTGTAGGTTGGGTCGAGCTATCTTTGGCGAGACCCAACAATGCCCGCCACAACGGTCGTGCCACCGAATGTTGGGTCTCGCGAACAGCTCGACCCAACCTACAGAACCAGCTTTTTCTCGCCCGGCTCGAGATTGTCGTAGTTCCAGAGCTGCTTGCCGGCGACGATTTTCTGGAAATGTCCGATGCCCTTGGCGGGCAGCATGTCGTACATCTTCAGCTTGCGGGTGAGCCATTCCCGATCGAGCGCAGTCATCTCGGCGGGAACAGCGTCGACACCGTAGCTCTTGACCGACCCGCCCAAGTAGATGATGCCGTCATACATGGAATCGCCGAGGTTCTTGCCGGCATCGCCGCAGATGACCATCCGCCCGCGCTGCATCATGAAGCCCGAGAAGGCGCCCGTCGAGCCGCCGACCAGGATCGTGCCGCCCTTCTGGTCGATGCCGGTGCGCGCGCCGACCGCTCCCTTGCACACGAGCTCGCCGCCACGCAGCGCCGCGCCGAATTGCGACCCGGCGTTCTTTTCGATCACGATGGTGCCGGCGAGCATGTTCTCGCCGCACGCCCAGCCGACCCGGCCCTTGATGCGCACGTTCGGCCCGTCGAGCAGGCCGACCGCGAAGTAGCCCAGCGACCCTTCCACGATCAGGTTCAGCCGGTTCAAGATGCCGACGCCGACCGAATGCTTGGCGCCTGGGTTCTTCAAGACAATGGTGCCAAAGCCCTGCTTGATCAGATCGCGGATGCGGGTATTGATTTCCCGCGGCTCGATCATCAGGCAGTCGATCTCGGCACGCTTGTTGAAATCCACATCGGACGCGTCGGGGTAGGCAAAGGTGCCGCCCGCGTCCGTGATGTCGAAGAAGCGCTGCTGCGTGCGCCCCTTCAACTGCTCGGTGTGCATGCCCATGTCGTGGGATGCATGGTCCTTGGTTGCTGTCGTCACGCCCGCCATGGGTCCGTCTCCTCGTTGTTACTTGTAGGTTGGGTCAACCCCGGATTGAATCCGGGGGCGGCCCAACGCCAGATCACGGACGCTCGTCGTCGGGCGTTGGGTCGCGCGAACATGCTTGACCCAACCTACGGCCTGTCGCCACGCCCGCCATGGGCGAACCTCCTCGTCGTAGGGATCCCAGGTATCGATCTCGTGGGGAACGACGGCGCGGATCGCGACCTCCTCGGAGGCGAGGCACACCATCTTGTCGCTTTCGTAGAGAACCATCGGCTTGGCCGCCATGCTGTCCTTGGCCATTCCGATCGCGTCCTTCGTCGTGACCAGATAGGTGAACACGCCGTCGATGTCCTTGATCGACTCCTTCAGCGTGTCCTCGAGCTTGGCTCCCTGCTCCAGGTGATGGGCCACGTAGACCGCGAGCAGCTCGCTGTCGCAGTTCGACATGAAGCGGTGGCCCTTCCTCTCCATCTCGCGGCGCATGATCCAGTAGTTGGTGATCTGGCCGTTATGGACGACGGCGATGTCGTTGTAGGGGTAGGCCCAGTAGGGGTGGGCGGAGCGGATGTCGACGTCGGACTCGGTCGCCATGCGGGTGTGGCCGATGGCGTGGGTGCCCTTGATCTTGCTGAGGCCATACTGCTTGGAGACGGTAGCGGAGTCGCCCAGGTCCTTCACCAGCTCGAGCGCATGCCCGAGCGAGAGGATCTCGGCTCCTTCGATGTCCTCGATGTAGTCGGCGACCTTCTTCATGTCGCCGTCGTATTGGATCCGGTAGCGGAAGGCGTACTCGGTCGCCTCCTCGGTGCCCACGACGTTGACGCCCAGCTCCTTCAGGCGCTTGTCGACGGTCGATTTCCGCTCCTTGATCTGGTCGTGGATCTTGAAGCCCGTCTTCAGGTCGTCCTGCTCGGCGACCTTGAAGCGCATGATGAACTCGTTGCGTCCCGGTTGCCCATAGAGTGCAAATCCGGTCGAATCGGGTCCCCGGTGCTTCAGGGCCTGCAGCATGTCGGTCATTTCCTTACCGACATTGCCGGACCCACCGCGGTGGATGAGGCCTGCTATTCCGCACATTGCTAGGTTCCTTCGTTACAGAGGTCGTGCAATCGCCAAATCGTGATGTCGCCAAGTCGCCAACTCAAGCTTCCCAATTTGGCGACTTGGCGAACTAGCGATTTCACGCCATTACGGCAAACAATTCAGATACTGCTCCAGATCCCACTCGGTCGACGTATGGAGGAACTTCTCCCATTCATCGCGCTTGTACTCGTCGAACAGGCGATGCATGTCGCCGGGCATCGAGGACCTGATGACCGGATCGTTCTTCAGCGCTTCCAGCGAGTCGCCCAGTGTCATCGGCAGCTTCTTGACCTGCTTGCCCTGCTCCATCGCCTGATAGATGTTGCGCTCCTCGGACTTGCCCGGATCGATCTTGTTGGAGATGCCGTCGTCCATGGCCTTCAGCAGGCCGCCTGCCATCAGGTAGGGGTTCACCATGCTGTCGACGGCGCGGTACTCGAAGCGGCCGGGCGCCGAGACGCGCAGGCCCGTCGTGCGGTTCTGGAAGCCCCAGTCGGCGAATACCGGCGCCCAGAAACCGGTGTCCCAGAGCCGGCGGTAGGAGTTCACGGTCGAGCAGCCGATCGCGGTGAGGCCGCCCAGATGCTTGACGATGCCCCCGATCGCATGCAGGCCGAGCTTGCCGGGCAGTTGGGGATCGTCGGTATCGGGCATGAATGTGTTCTCGCCACCACGCCGGTAGCTGTAGCTGTCCTCGAAGCCGGGCAGCTTCTTCAGGTCGTTGCCGAGCGCCTTCACCTCATCCTTGCCGCCCTTCCACAGCGAGATGTTGTGGTGGCAGCCGTTCGCCGACACGCCCATGAAGGGCTTGCACATGAAGCAGGCGATGATGTCGAACTCGCGCGCCACCTGGGCGCAGATCTGGCGGTAGGTGGTCAGCCGGTCGGCGGTCCTCAGCGCATCGTCATAGTTGAAGTTGAGCTCGATCTGGCCGGGCGCGTCCTCGTGATCGCCCTGGATCATGTCGAGGCCCATCTTGCGCCCGTACTCGATCACCCGCATGTAGACGGGGCGCAGGCTCTCGAACTGGTCGATGTGATAGCAGTAGGGGCGCGAGAAGCCGCCGTTCGGCTTGCCTTCGGCGTCCTTCTTCAGCCACATCATCTCGGGCTCGGTGCCGTGGCGCATGGCAAGGCCGTGCTTCTTCTCGAACTCGGCATGGATGCGGCGCAGATTGCCGCGGCAGTCGGCGGTCAGGTAGGAGCCCGCATCCTGCTTTTCCTCGCGGTTGCGGAAGAGCGTGCAGAACATCCGCGCGATGCGCTTGTCCCAGGGCAGCTGCATGAAGGTCTCTGGCTCGGGCACGCCGACCAGCTCGGCCGCCTCCGGGCCATAGCCCAGATACTCGCCGCGCCGGTTCATGAAGAGGTTGACGGTCGAGCCGTAGACGAGCTGGAAGCCGCCATTGGCGATATTTTCCCAGTGATCGGCCGGGATGCCCTTGCCCATGATGCGGCCAGTGATCGAGACGAACTGCAGGTAGAGATACTCGATGCCGAGCTCGTCGATCTTGGCGCGCACCTGCTTGATCATCTCGTCGCGGCCGGGCGTCTTGATGAATTTCTCGTAGTCGGTCGCCATTTTTGCTCCTCCCTGTTGTTTCGACCGGAGCCTGGCTCACAGTGCCGGCTCCGTCCCGATTGGGCTTCGGTTCAAGCGGCGCCGAATTGGTTCGCTGAGGTCCGCTCCCTCAAACCAATCTACACAACTTTCCCGACCCGCAACACGCTTCCCGCCTACGACCCGGACCTCAGCCGATTGGTCCGCATCCCAGGGCGTGTGTGCCGCGGTTGCCGTCCCGCCTCCACCTCGCAGGCCACGCGGGGGCCCGCATTCTTGTTGTTGGACCGCGCTGTGGTCCTTGCCGGTCCAGCTCGTCACCACCTGCGAGCAGGCTGCAACGACCGATCCTTGCTGACATTGCAGCACACCGCTTGAACCATTGCAAACCAATTTTTGCCAATCGAGACCAATTGACCATGGCGCTGTGGCTCGGGGGCCGGAACGGACATGGGGGATGGCGCGAGGAGCGTCGGCGTGGCGGCCGAGCGGTCGCGGTGCGAGGGCAGGTCTCGATCGCAAGCGCGGACCAGGGTTTGAGGCAGCCGCTGCGGCTCAAGCGAAGAGAACGTCGCCGGAATCGATCTGGTCAATGGCAACCCCCAGCAGCAGCACGCCGCCGACGAGCGCATCGGCCGTCGCGCCCCAGCTCACCTTGGTGCCATCGGCCGTCGCCAACACGAACACATTGGCGGCCGAGCTGACGCCAGCAATGTCCGAGAGCAGGATGACGTCATCATCATCGCCCAGCGAGGAGGCGAAGCTCCAGTCGGTGATCGCGTTGTCGAGGCCCGCGTCGCTGGTGAACTGGAAGACGTCGCGGTCGCCACCGCCCGTCAGCACATTGACGCCAGCTCCCCCGTTCAACAGGTCGATACCGCTGTCGCCAAAGAGGAAATCATTGCCGGCGCCGCCGAGCAATCCGTCGCTGCCATCGCTGCCGTGCAGCTCGTCGCGACCGCTGCCACCCTTCAACAGGTCGTTACCATTGCTGCCGAACATGACGTCATTGCCGGCATCGCCGAACAGCCGGTCGGGAGCGAGGTCGAGCGTGTCTGCCCCGAAGATACGATCATTGCCCGCTCCGCCGCGAATGAGGTCGCTGCCATCCTCGCCAAACAAGGCGTCGTTGCCGTCGTCGCCCTTGATGGTGTCGCGGCCATCACCCCCACGCAGGCTGTCGCTTCCCTCGGCGCCGAAGATGGTGTCGTTGCCGGCGCCACCCAGAATTGTGTCGTTGCCCGCAAAGCCTTGAATGCGGTCGGCGGCACTGGTGCCGATCAGTTTGTTGCGCAGATTATTGCCGAAGATGCTGGCCATGGTGGCTCCTGCCGACTATGGGCCACCTGCCGGGAAACGCGCTGTTGGCCGCTGCTACAGGTCCATATGGCGTGGCTCCGGCCGATTGCCACCGCCGCGCTCAGCCAGCCGGCAAGATGGTGAACGCCTGGTTGATCTCGCCAACACCAACATTCACCAATCCGGACCATTGACCAACCAATCCCAGTTGGTGTGCCACGCGGATTGGTGTAGCTTGCTGGCATGGTGGACGCGGACTCGAGCGAGACGGCCCTGTCATCCACGCCGGGGGCGGGGGCAATCGCATCGCGCCTGCGCCGCGCGATCTCAGGCGGCGTCTACGCGGACGGCGACCGCATTCCGCCCGAGCGCCAGCTCGCCATCGCGTTCGGCGCGGCCCGCTCCACCGTGCGCAAGGCCCTCGACCAATTGGAGCACGATGGCCTGGTGATGCGCCGGGTCGGCTCGGGCACCTTCGTCACCTATGCCGGGCCATTCAGTGGCAACACCGGCGAGATCGCCGATCTGATCAGCCCGCTGCAATTGATCGAGGCGCGGCTCGCGGTCGAGCCCTACATGGCCCGGCTCGCCGCGCTGCATGCGACCTCGCGCGACCTCGAGGTGATGGCGACGAGCCTGGAGCGGCTGGACGCTTGCGAGAGCGACAAGGACGCCTTCACCGAGCGCGATGCCGAGTATCATCTGGCGATCGCGCGCTCATCGCGCAATCCGCTGCTGCTGCATGTCTACGAGGAGATCAATCTCGTGCGCAGCCGCGCGCAGTGGGACGCGATGAAGGAGAAGATCCTGACGCCGCGCCAGATCGCCGCCTACAACCGCCAGCACCGGGCGATCCTCGACGCACTGAAAGCCCGCGACGGCCAGCGCGTCTCGGAGCTGATCGTCGAGCACTTGCAGAAGGCAAGGGGCGATCTGGTGGGGGCGCACAGTGGTTGATCGTGCAATCGCAACCAGCGGCCTCAGGGTGATCGAGCCCTATCCGGGCGTGGTGGCTTACTACGATGGCCGCATTCCCGGCGTGCGGGCCTATTCGGCCGCCCCCAACTGGCTCGACGACGGCGGGTTCGCACTCGGCATCGCGTCCTATGCGATCGTCGATGGTGGCGAGGCGCTCGTCTACGACACGCACCTGTCGGTCGCCCATGCCGAAGCGGTGCGGCGCGACCTGCTGGCGCGCGGCGTCACGCGGATGCGGGTGGTGCTGAGCCACTGGCATCTCGATCATATCGCCGGCAACGCAGCCTTCGCCGACTGCGAGATCATGGCGCTTCGGCTGACGGCCGATGCCATGCGTGAGCATCGGCAGGCGATCGAGGCGGGCAGCCATGACGGCCTGCCTGCGATCCGGCCGCTGGTGCTGCCGACGACGGAGCTCGAGGGCGAGCTCGCCTTGCGGGTTGGGCGTCGAGAAGTGATGCTCCGTCCCATGGACATCCACAGCCGCGACGGTCTTGTGCTGCATCTGCCCGAGGACGGCCTGCTGCTCGCCGGCGACACGCTCGAGGATACGCTGACCTATGTGGCGGAGCCTGATCGCCTCGAGCAGCACCTGCGCGACATCGACCGGCTCGCCGCACTCGGGGCACCCCGCATCCTGCCCAACCACGGCGATCCCGCGATCATCGCCGCGGGCGGCTATCGCCCGGGCCTGATCGGCGCGACCGAGCGCTATGTGAGGAAGCT
>JANNSW010000048.1:0-8476 GCA_031403055.1 Hyphomicrobiaceae bacterium
GATCGCGCTGGCGCCCCAACGGTCCAGCGGCGCATTGGGTCGATAACCGGCCGCCGGCGGCTGACGGGATGGGTCAGATGCGTCGGTTCCCGATTACGCGATCTGGCTCTTGAACATCGGCCGCTTATCGTTAGGATAGCAGAAAGTCGGGGTCGGGCCGGAATTGTCGAGAATGACCCAGAGCCGCCATGTTGCCATCGCGCAACGCACTGTGACTGTCAGCCTGCCCATACGGCGCCAATCGGTATGGCGAGGTTCCATGTCCGCTGACGAATGAAGTCACCGGCAGGGACCCTGCAGGCTGGCGGCCTGTTCTCGGGGTAGACTCTTCGTTCTCAAAGGGGACCGACGCTAAACTGCGATTCTTCTCATCCTTGCGCGAATCCATGGTGAAGGTGGCCGCCGGCAGGCTCCTTTTTCGTGCTACCGAACAGCGTCTCCCACCAGGATTGTTTGCGCTGATCGACGCATGAACGCTTGCTTTGCAACAATGCGATGAAACCCTTCGTCTGGACGACTGGCCCGGACCACATCATCGCGTCGGTCAGGCGTGATCGCCAAGTGTTAGATTCCATCCACTAGAACGGGACCGAGACGCGCCCGCTCACGGTCGAGATCGATTGGTCGCCCGACCCGATGCCGCCGAGCTCGCCGTCGATCGAGAGCTGCGCGCCGCCATCGAAAGTCATGGCGAGGCCCGCGGTCGCCCGCGCCGTCCAGCCGTCGTCCAGTCCGAGCAGCGGTTGATCGACCGGCAAGGCATCGTCGCTGGAGAAGCGGTAGTCGGCATAGAGACCGGCGTAGGGCGAGATCGTGATGCCCGCCCCCGCTTGCCATGGAGCGATGAGCTTTGCCCCGGAGCTGGCACGCCCGACGGAGAAGCTGCGCTCGGCCTGGCTGGTGCCGAGGCTGTCGACCCAGGTGTCCTGGTGCTCCCAGAGGGCATAGAGGCGCGCGGACGGCTCGATGATCAAACCGTGCAAATCGTGGGTCCCCGTCAACCCGGTCGAGACCAGCCGCCTGTCGGCGTCGAACGAGCCCGTGGCCGCGCCGGCGGTGGCGTCATACGACAATCCGGTCCAGGTGCCAGCCGCGTCGAACCGCAGGTTTCGGGCGACGACCCAGCCGACATAGCCGCCTGCCGTCACGCCATCGCCTTCCAGCCGGCCATCGACGCCGTCGAAGTCGTAGCTGAAACTCTCGTAGCCGCCGACGATGCCGACCAGAACGCCTGGCATCAGCAGCCGTCCCAGGCCGAACGTGGCGTTGATCTGATGGCCATCGATGCCGCCGGCATTCGGGTTGCGGTCGTCCTCGTCCCAGCCGGAGCCGCGCACGCTGGCCCACGCCTTCCATTCGCGCTGCGCCGAGCCCGCGCCATTCTGATCGGTGGCGCCGATAAAGCTCGGGGCAGCGAAACCGCCGGGCCGGCTCGTCCGCGCCGAGCCCGCACCGAGGTTGAACGGTGGCGCGCCCAGGCCATCCTCACCGGTCGATGGCGCACCCAGATTGCCGCCGAGCCCGTCCGAAATCGCGCCATCGATGGCGCTGGTGATCGCCGCGCCAGACGTTTCGGCCACGACCTTGCTGCCGATGACCTGCACCGCGGCCACTTTCTGGCTGTCGGTATTGTCTGTATTGGAGCTACCGATAGACACGGGCGTGCAGGTGGCGGTGATTTGATTAAAGAATCCTTTGGACTCGGTCAGCGATGTATCTGAGTTGATGCCTTGGACGGTATACGAAAAAGTCGCCGGGTTATTGCCATTAAACAAAAATGTGCTGTTTCCAGTAGATAATTGCCATAGATCGGTTCCAGTAAAGGTGAACGTGATCTTGTCCCCCACCGCGAATGGGCTGATAGGACCCACTGTGGCATTTCCAAAGCCAATGTCAAACGAGGTTAAGAAAGCCTGAGAGTTTACCGCAGTGCAGCCGGCGGAGGCGAACGCCCCCCCCCCCCCGCTGACAAGACCGAGCAAGGTCGCGGCGAACAGGCCGGCGGTGCGCAGGCCCACGGCCTGCTGTCGAGGTTGCCGAGCTTTCGGCGCCTGTGCGGCGTGCAGCCACGCCGCCCCAAACACACCCACGCCCCAACGTCCCACATCACGCAACGCAACCATATACATATCCCCCGTCAGCAGCCATGCTGACAGCCATTTCATTTATCGCTCGGCTCTGGAGAGCTGGATACCGAGCTGTGCCCTCACGCTTGATCCACGCTTGGGACACCAGCTCGCAGTTGATGATCGCAGTCGCTCCCCGGACTTTACGTCTCGATCGCGGGCCGCCACTTGACGCTTTGACTTGGGGTCGGATATGCCCCGGTCCACGATCTTTCAGTATCTATCGTTCACGCCCGAAGCGCGCGAGGGGATTCCGGGGGAAAGGGGCATTTTGAGTATTGCACGTTGCCAATGCGCCACATAGTGATTCTCGCGCTCAATTCGACACGGTGTGGCTGAGCGCGATGGACAATAGGGTCAAATCATGTGTCCCAAGAGACACTGTTCGACTGACGATCCATAGCCATCCTGTTCAACGGTGACCGCGACTGGCCCACTGCTGCCGTACACCGATCAGCCCATCATCGACGCGACCGAGGGAACAGCGGAAACTTTGCGTCATATCGCCGCCCGAAGCATGCGAGTACCGGAAGCTAGCGTGATTTCAGCATGGCCCGGATGGCGATCTCGACCGGCGAGGCCGCGTGAGGGAGGTGGCCGAGACGTGATCAAAGCTTGGCAATTGGCCCCGAGCTTGTCGGATCGTGAAACCCTCTGAGGAGGCGTGCCGCCGGTCCGCTCCAGGCTCTCCGGCCATGTCAGATTTCCGCTGCCGTTCGCGCTGAGCCACCGCAATCCGAGCATACCGTTAGGGCGGATAGTAGGGCGGCTCCCAGGAAACCTCGAAAATACCAATGATTTCAATGGGAATTTGGCGGAGAGAGAGGGATTCGAACCCCCGGTACGGTTTCCCGTACACACGCTTTCCAAGCGTGCGCCTTAAGCCACTCGGCCATCTCTCCCAGCTGCAGACGAGCTGGCGCAGTATCACGAAGCATCCGTCGGGCGCAACCGCGGCAAACGGATTTCCCATGCCGCAAGCTTTGCCGGTTGGGGCCGTGCTCGCGGCATCGCTCCAATCGCTACCGCCGGTACTCGAGCAGCACATGGCGGATCGGCTGGGAGCGCTCGTCGACGAATTCTTCCAGCAGCACTTCCTCGAGACCGGCCGCGCGGAAGGGCGCCAGCTCAGGCAGCGACAGCGGCCAGGGCGGGCCCTGCGGTGTCTCGCCGGCATCGCGGATGCGCGTCATCACCAGCAGCGTGCCGCCGGGCGCGACCAGTGTCGCCAGCGAGCGCATCGCATCCCCCACCCGGTCGCGCGGCAGCGCCTGCAGATTGTAGGTCTCGTGCACCAGGGCAAAGGCACTCCGCCATTCTGGCGGCGGCGCCAGCATGTCGGCGATCTCGAAGCGGATCGGCCGGTCGCCGTGCCTCTTCCGTGCCCAGTCGACCGCCGTCGGCGCGATATCGAAAGCCGTCACGGCGTAGCCGGCGTCCGCGATCAGGCGCGCATTGTCGCCCAGGCCGCAACCGACGTCGAGCGCGCGCCGGCCCTGGCCCGGATGGATGCCGAGCCATTCGCCGAGCTTGAAACGCGGCGCCGCATCCGACCATGGCACCAGCGCCCGCTCGCCGGCCGCCTTGGCGTAGAGCGCTTCGAACCAGCCGAACGGGCGGCCCTCGGCCTCGGTCCTCGTCTGCAGCTCGAACGCGCTTCTGCGACCTTCTTGCTTCAACGCCCGGCGGCGCTCGTCCTCGCCGGCTCCTCCGCTCATGCCTTTTTCCCCCACTTGCCCGCTCGATCCTGCTGCCAATAGGTCGCCTCGTAGCCGGCCGCCTTCACCTGCTTCCAGCGCAGACGGGCCGTGGCGACGGCCGCCTCGTCGCCGCCATCGAACAGGAAGACGACGCGGTCGTAGCCCCCGATCTCGCCGGGTGCCGCACCCTCGACCAGGAACCGCACGGTAGCGCCATTGGGGTTTTCATCGGAGGCGGTGAGGAAGATCGGCTGGCGGTCGCAGGCGCCATCCTGGAGGGTGCCATGCGGCAGGAAGCTTTGATCGCTGTAGGTCCACAGCTCGGTGTCGAGCGCGGCGACCCGCTCCTGCGAGCCCGCTTCCACCACCGCCCGCCAGCCACGCTCGAGCGTCCGCTCCAGCAGCATCGGCAGCACCCGCTCGAGCGGCTGATGCTCGAGATGATAGAACAGACACTCAGGCCCCGCCCGCTCGCTCATGGCTGCTTGCGCCGCTCGATCGCGAGCGCCCGCACGGCCCCGCCTTCGACCGCGAGCGCGAGCTTGCCAGCCTTCAACGCCAAGGCCCGCTCGCCGAACATCTCGCGCCGCCAGCCGGCGAGCGCATGCACGTCCGGCTCGGCCTCGACCGCGATCCGCTCCAGATCCTCAGCTGTTGCGATCAGCTTGGGCGCGACCCCATGCTCGGCGGCAACCGCCTTCAGCAGCACCTTCAACAGATCGATCACCGCGGTTGCCTCGGGCGGCACCACCGAGCCGCGATCGATCGCGGGCAGGCCGGCGGGATTGCGCTCGAGGCCGCGGCTGACGGCCTTCAGCAGGTCCTGGCCGCGCTGCGAGCGCGCATAGCCATCGTGCAGCGAGCGCAGCCCGGACAGCTGCTCGGGGGTCTGGGGCATCTGGTTGGCGATATCGTAGAGTGCGTCGTCCTTCAGCACCCGGCCGCGCGGCACGTTGCTCGACTGCGCGGTCCGCTCGCGCCAGATCGCGACCTCGATCAGCACGCCGAGCGCTTTTTTCGATTTGACCCTCAGCTTCAAGCGCTGCCAGGCCTGCTCGGGATCGAGCGCGTAGGTCTGGGGCGAGGTCAGCGGCGCCAGCTCCTGCTCGAGCCAATGCGAGCGGCCCGAGCGCGCGAGCTCGGCCGCGAGATGGCGGTAGATCGGGCGCAGATGGATGACGTCGCCGAGCGCGTAGGTGAGCTGCTTGGTCGACAACGGCCGGCGGCTCCAGTCGGTGAACTGCGAGCTCTTGTCGATTTCGACGTCGGCGATGCGCTTGGCGAGGTTGGAGAAGCTGACCGATTCGCCGAACCCGCAGACCATCGCCGCCACCTGGGTGTCGAACAGCGGCTTTGGCACGGCGCCCGACTTCAGGAACATGATCTCGAGATCCTGCCGGGCGGCGTGGAAGACCTTGACGACCGATTCGTTCGCCATCAGCGAGAAGAACGGCGCCAGATCGAGGCCGCTGGCGAGCGTGTCGACCAGCACCTCGTCGCTCTCGCCGGCCATCTGGATCAGGCAGAGCTCGGGCCAGTAGGTGGTCTCGCGCATGAACTCGGTGTCGATCGCGACGAAGTCCTCGCGCGCGAGGCGTTCGCAGACGGCGGCTAGCTGGGTGGTGGTGGTGATCAGATCCATGGCGGCCGGATATAGCCGAGCCCAGCCGATTTGTCGCCAGGAACCGCCTCGGCGGCGATGGCAGCGTGCCGCGCCGGTTAATATGGGTGGTGGCGGGGCGGCCTGGTCAAAGGCTCGAGCCGGCAATGGCGCGCAGCGAGCGTGAGAAATACTCCCGCCGCAGCACGATCAGCAGCACCCAGGTCGTGGTCGCGATGAAGAGCAGCGGATGGAGGAACCAGCCGATCCCGGCAATGGCGAAGTAGTAGGCCCTGAGGCCCAGATTGGAATGCTCGCCCGCGAGGCCGGCGAGACGGGCGGTGCGCCCGGCATGCTCGGCGCAGACGCCCGCCGTCGCCTGCGTTGCGATCGGCGTCGCGCCGACCATGATCATGGTGTAGTGCGCGAGCCGGAACGCCCAGGCGAACTTGAAGAAGGCATAGACGAACACCGCCATCAGCACGAGGATTTTCAGATTCCAGAGCAGCGGCGAGGCCTGTGTCGCAAACGGCAGCCCGGCGATGATCGCCTGTCCCTTCTCGCCCGACCCCAGCAGCGCCGACAAGGCTCCGAGCAGAATGACGCTGGTCGAGGCAAAGAACGAGTTGCCATTGGCGAGGTTGCCCACCAGCACGATGTCGACGAAGCGGTCGCCGCGGGCGGCCATGTTCGCCATCCAGCGCACGCGCTGGCGCTGGATCGCCCCGATCAGGCTGCGACGCGCAAGCGCCGGCAGGCTCGCGATCTCATTGTAGCCGAGCGTGCAGGCGAGAAACCAGACGAATGCCAGCTGATCGAGCGGGGTCGCCTCGATGCTGGCGAGCATGGCGGCAAGGGTCGGTATCATGCGGGTGGCTCATTCGATCGTGGTGGGGTGCCGCAGGACCAAAGCTTCGGCATGGCGCTAGGAAAATCATCCATGCCCGAGCGCACGCAAGCGCTCAAGGCCGCAGCGGCCACGGCAACCGGCGGTTGCGCGAGGTAGGTCGGCCCGCAGGTCGATCCGAGCGGCGAAACAATTCGCTCAAACCGTCTCGGCGAGCGCTCTGAGCGATTCGAGGGTACCGATGAACCGGGCGATGGTCTGGTCGTCGGGCTCGACCGGCAACAGAACCGAAGGCCCGAACTGGTCCCAGTAGGGCTGCCAGATCGATTGCCAGGTCGCGGTTGGCGGTGCCCAGCGGCGTCGCGTGCCGGGCCGTGGGAGGTCGAGGGTCGTCTGCTGGCCGATCCAGGCATAGGTCGCCAGTGCCACATCATGAGGCACGCTTCGATTGACCGGCCCGCGGATCTGCACCAGCTGCGGCAGGCCTTGATCGTGGTTGGGCATCAGCCTGATCTCGGCGAGCGCGATGCAAGACCCGGCCTTGCCGGCGTGAATGGAGAACAGGCGGCACTCATCGGTGGCGATCCTGCGGTCGTAGCCGCTGTCGCTCCGCCTCAGGCAGTTGCCGAGCGCGCTCCCCACGGTCTCGAGCTGCAACCGATTGCGGACGCAGGCGAAACGATAGCCTCGCGCCTCGCCGTCGGCGAGCCAAGGGTAGCGGATACCAGTGCCTTCGAGATTGCATCGCGTCTCCACCGCCGACGAGAGCGCACGCAGCTGGTTGATCGCCCCGAGATAGTCGATGCGTCCATTGCGCTCCGTTCGCAGGTCGTAGGTCCGGCGCAGGTCGGGCACCGTGACGGCATTGGCGTAGATCACCAGCGGCTCCGGATTGACGAGGGAGGCGTTGCGGTCGGCCAGGAATTTGAGCCTGGCAACGCAGGCTGCAAGCTGCAGATTGTCACTTGCGCGCGCCCGCCGCTGCCAGCGCACCCACTCCACCGCCTCATCGGGCTTGCGGGGAACGGACTGCTCGATCAGGCCCTGGTAGAGGGGATCCAAGGGGATCCAGTCGGGAACGTCCTGCAGCGCCTCCGGCGGTAACCGCCTGAGACAATAGGGCAGTCCGAGCGCTGCCATAGCTTCGGCGAGGGGATACTTGCATTCGATCTTGTAGACCGCCTCCCTGCGCTCTCTGGCATCTCCCGACCCGGCGGCAAGCACCACCATCATGATCGGGCTCGAGAACTGGAGCTGGGCAAAAACCATCGATCGGTTGGCAAAGCGCCGGACGTTGGTCCGGAAGGGCTTGGCGTAGCGGCGGATTTGTCGTTCGATTTCATCCTCGGTTGGCTCGGTCGGCATGCGTCTCCCCACCAGTCGTGCTTGATCCCCATAAGCGCGCTTGCCAGGCAGAAGCTCAGCCGGCTGGCCGCCGAGCATCCGCGCCAGGCTCTATCGGCGCTCGCTGCAAGCATGGCTCGACCAAAGCCGGCCTGGCGGGGGCCAGGGCCGCGGCCTGTGTCCACTCGGGCGACAGCTTGCGCGAACCCCCGAGGCAAGGGGACCTGCAATCGGGAGCGGAATGGAGCAATGGCACTGGGCATTGTAGCACGCAGCGGTGCGAACCGACATGGACAACCACCGTATTCACAGGAGTGGACCGGTGTTTGTACGGTATTCGTCGTTACGATGCAACGGCTATGTCGATTTTGATCAATGTGAGCACAAATTATAGTATTTATTCCCGAACGGAATAAATAGTTACTGAGATTGTTGAAGTCGTACCTTTCGAGGGCTGGTCGCAACGGAGCGAGCATCGCGCAATGCAGGCATGGCCGATCCCGGGTTGGGCGATTCCGACCGGAAAACGGTTATCGATTGCCGCTCAATCCGGGTCGGCCGCCTGCCGGCGCAACCGCGACAGCCGGTCGATCGCGCCCTGCAGGATGTAGGCGGCCGCCAGCTTGTCGATCACCTCCGCACGGCGCCGGCGCGAGGTATCCGCGTCGATGAGGGCCCGCTCCACGGCTCGCGTCGACATCCGCTCGTCCCAGAAGGTGATGGGGAGCGCGGTCAGGGCGGCGAGATTGCGCACGAAGGCGCGGGTCGATTGTGCGCGCGGCCCCTCGCTGCCGTCCATGTTGAGCGGCAAGCCGACGATCAGCGCCGCCACCTGGTTGTCGGCAGCGATCGCCAGCAG
>JANNSW010000049.1:0-6582 GCA_031403055.1 Hyphomicrobiaceae bacterium
CCCGTTTACTCGGTGGGGGTCCTCTCCCCCCCCGCCGGGGGGGGCGCCCGGCCGGCCCCCCGGGTCCGGGTAAAGGCCGTGGGGCGACCTGCCGGTCGCCCCTACATTTCGACTGCTTCCCGCACCAGCCGTTGAATCCCCGCGATATGCCCTTCCTGCACCGGCGAGAGCACGCCGGTCGTGTAGACGCCCGTCGCCATGTTCCACTGCACGCTCTCGCAAATGCCGATGTCCTCCTCGGCGATCTGTTTCGACCAGACTTGCGAATCCTCGATCTCGACCGGCGACAGGCCGCGGTACCAGGACCAGTTCGAATAGCGCATCCGGCCCGGCGAAATGGGCTCGATCCGGTCCGCCTTGAAGATGCGCGAGCCGAGCACGCCCTGGAAGCCGGGGAAGCGGTAGAACCAGATGCCCTTGGCGCCGCGCAAGCCGGAGCCGTCGCTCGCGTAGGTCACGTCGAAGACGACGAGCCGGCCGCCGTCCTTGGAGATGATCGAGGTGTTGTCGCGGTCGATCGCGGCGTTCAGCCGCTTGTGCACGGTCGGCAGGTGATAGCCCTCGACCGTGTTGTCGCAATAGGCCTTCCAGTTGCAGGCGCCTTCGACCGCGATGCGATCACCGTGCAGGTCGAGGTCTCTGGTCTTGGCGAAAGGCTCGGCGAGCGCCGGGATCGAGCCGAGCCACTCCAAGAGGCTCGCTCCGTCGGCGGAAATCCGCACGAACACCAGCCCGCCCCAGGTGTCGACCGCGACCGGCAGCAGCCCATAGGCCGAGCGGTCGAAAGTCGCCGCCTCGCCGAAATTGGGCGTGCGCACCAGCCGGCCGGCGAGGTCGTAGCTCCAGGCATGATAGGGGCAGACCGCCAGACGGCAGCGTCCGCTCGCCTCCCTCAGCAGCGTGGCGCCGCGGTGCCGGCAGACATTGTGGAACGCGCGGAGCTGCCCATCCTCGCCGCGGGCGACGAACACCGGCCAGCCATTGACCGTCTCCGCGCGCCAGGAGCCGGCTTCGCTCAAGCCCTCCGCCGGCCCGAACAGCGCCCAGTTGCGGGCGAAAATCGCCTCACGCTCCCGGGCGTGGATGCTCTCGTCCACATACCAGCTGGCGGGAAGAGTCTCGATCAGCATGCATTGAACCTCGCGAGCATGGGCGTTGGCGGCGGCGGGAGGCTAGTGTTCTGACTCATTCATTCGGTACCCCAAATGAATGGCCAGCCCACTAGGCAACTCTTTGTTTGTGTTCCGTCTTTCCATTCATTGATCCAGCTTCGCCGGAATCGAATGAATGGGACGGAACACTATTGCGTTTGCGCCCAGCCAGCAAGGCGCTGCGATGATACCGGCAGAGCGCAATCGGCACTCGACCGCGCTCCCGTTGCCGGGCATTCTCCCCGCCATGCCGCCAACGGTCCAGCTCCTCCCGCTCCAGCGCCCACTCCGCGGCATCGCCTACAAGGTTGCCTCGACCTTCGTCTTCACTGCCATGCTCGCCTGTATCAAGCTCGTCGCCGACCGTGTGCCGACGGGCGAGATCGTGTTCTTCCGGAGCGCGCTCGCGCTGGTGCCGATCGCCATCTTTTTCGGCTGGCGCGGCGAGCTTGCCCTGACGCTGCGCACCAGCAATCCGCTCGCGCATCTGTGGCGCGGGCTGTGCGGCGTCACCTCGATGGCGCTGTGGTTCCTGTCGATCGCGCTCATTCCCCTGCCAGAGGCTCTCGCCATCGGCTACGCTTCGCCCCTCATCACCGTGGTGCTTGCCGCCGTGATGCTCGGCGAGGTGGTCAGGGCCTATCGCTGGTCCGCGGTCGCCTTTGGCTTCGCGGGCATTCTGCTGCTGCTGGCTCCCCGCCTCGGCGCCGCCAACCTCGCCGCGGCGGGAAGCCGTGAAATGCTCGGCGCGGCGGCGGCTCTGGGCTCGGCCTTCTTCGTCTCACTCGCCATGGTTCAGCTGCGCCGCCTCACCCGCACCGAGACGACGCCGGCGATCGTCACCTATTTCTCGCTGACGGCGATCGGCCTCTCGTTCCTGACCATTCCTTTCGGCTGGATGCTGCCTGCGCCGGGTGATCTGGCGCTGCTGGTCGCGACGGGCCTGCTGGGCGGCGTCGGGCAGGTGCTGCTGACCGAGGGCTATCGTCATGCGGAGGCCTCCGCCATTGCCTCCTTCGACTACACCGGCATGATCTGGGGTCTGCTGCTGGCGTGGCTGATGTTCGGCGAGGTTCCCGATGCGCTGGTGGCGGCGGGGTGCCTTGTGGTCGTCGCCTCGGGCCTCTTCATCATCTACCGCGAGCGGACTCAGGTCAGGTGATGCACCTTGGCGAGGCCATGCACCGGCGTCGCAATGCCGACCGCGCGCGCTTTCAACTGCAGCGCGAGGATGAGGGAGAAGACACGCGACTGGTAGAGATTGCCGCCATGGAACCAGAGGCCCGGCTGCTGCGTCGGCTTCCACATGTTGCGCAGCTCTCCCTCCCAGGGGCCGGGATCGCCCGCAGTCCCCGAGCCGACGCCCCAGCACTTGCCCACTTTGTCGGCGACCTGCTGGCTGATCAGCTCCGCCGCCCAGCCGTTCATCGAGCCAAAGCCCGTCGCGTAGACGACGAGATCGGCCGGCAGCTCGCTACCGTCGCCGAGCACCACGGACCCGGCCGTCATGCGCTCGACCTCGACGCGGCTCTTGAGCGCCACCCGCCCGTCGGCGATCAGGTCGCTGGCACCCACGTCGATGTAGTAGCCGGCGCCGCGCCGGACATACTTGCAGTGGATGCCGGTCGCATCCTCGCCGAAATCGTACATGAAGCCGACCCGGTCGAGCGCCGCGTAGAGGTCGCGGTCGCGAGCGGCGATCTCCTCCACCACCTTTTTCGCCCGCCGCGGCATCAGCCGGTGAGGCATCGAGGAGAGCTTCAGGTCGGCCAGATCGGTGGTGATGCCGCGGGCGAGCGCGGCTTCGGAGTAGAGCGGCCCGAAGCCGAGCTCCATCAGCGTGCTCGAGCGCACGACGATCGTCGGCGAGCGCTGGATCATGGTCACGTTCGCGCCATGCTCCCAGAGGTCGGCGGCGATGTCGTGGGCCGAGTTGTTGGCGCCGACGATGACGCAGCGCTTGCCGCGATAGCCCTCGCCCGAGGTGTAGCGGCTCGAATGCATCTGCTCGCCGGCGAACCGGTCAGCACCGGGAAAGCGCGGAATGTTGGGCACGCCCGACATGCCGGTTGCCAGCACCAGCTGCTTGGGGTTCAGGATGATCGTCCGCCCCTCCCGCTCGACCTCGACCGACCATTGCCCTGCCGCCTCGTCATAGCTCGCTCGCTTGGCGGTCGATGAGGTCCAGTAGTCGAGCTCCATCACCTTCACGTACATCTCGAGCCAGTCGCCGAGCTTGTCCTTGGGCGAGAACACCGGCCAGTGATCCGGGAACGGCAGATAGGGCATGTGGTCGTACCAGACCGGATCGTGCAGGCAGAGCGACTTGTAACGGTTGCGCCAGCTGTCGCCGGCCTTGGGGTTGCGCTCCAGAATGATGGTCGGCACGCCGAGCCGCTTCAGGCGGGCGCCGAGCCCGATGCCACCCTGTCCGCCGCCGATGACGAGGCAGTAAGGCTGCCGGCTGAAGCCGAGCTCGGCCGCGTCGGCGCTCCGCTGCTCGAGCCACGTCCTGCGATCGGGACGCGCGCCGTGCTCGACGCCCGGCTCACGTTGGGGGCCGCGCCTCTCCTCGTGACCTTTGAGCTCGGCGATGGCCGACAGCAGCGTCCAGCAGCGGCCATCCCGCAACCGCACATGGCCGCGGCCGCGAGCGACGCCGGTTTCGAAGGCGAGCATCGACTCCGTCACGCCGCCGACGACCTCGGCCGTGCCGTCGCGCCTGAACACGGCTGTGCCGGCATGACCCATCGTCGCCTCCAGCATGGCGGCAATCTCACCATGGCCCTCCATCGTCTCGATGTTCCAGGTGAAGGCCGCCATGTCGCGCCAGAAGCCTTCGGGCTCGAACAGGGCGACGACCGCCGTCACGTCCTTGCGGGCAAGAGCCGCATTGAAGCGGGCGAGCCAATGCTCGATCTGACGGACGGGCTCGTTGTCGTGCATGGTGGTGACGGACCTCTGTGGGAGAGAGCCTGCACTATCGATCGTGCCTGCGGATTGTGCAATGCCAGCCACGCACGGGGCGATCTGGTATCAGGCACCGCGACGGATGATGCATGACAGCGGGACCGACCCGCCCCCTTGCCCTCGCGTCATAACGGCCGTTGCCAAGCCTCGAGCGACCCGCTACCGATCGCACCGGCGGCGAGTGGCCTGTTTGCGCGGTCGCACTCCCTCAAGCGAGACCATCATGGCCGTCCGCAGATTAGATCCCGACCAGCCCGCGAGCTTCGCCTTCTCAGCCGCGAATCTCGCGTGGGCAAAGCAGCTCGTCGCGAAGTATCCGCCCGGTAAGCAGGCGTCCGCCGTCATTCCCTTGCTCTGGCGCGGCCAGGAGCAGGCGGGTTGGGTCACCGAGCCGATGATCCGCACGGTCGCGGGCATGCTCGACATGGCCGAGATCCGCGTGCTGGAGGTCGCGACCTTCTACACCCAGTTCCTGCTGTCGCCGGTCGGGGCCAAGGCCCATATCCAGGTCTGCGGCACCACGCCCTGCATGTTGCGCGGCGCCGAGGCGCTGAAGGATGTCTGCCGGCGCCGTATCCATCACGACGCCCATCACCTCTCGGCCGATGGAAGCTTCTCGTGGGAGGAGGTCGAGTGCCTCGGCGCCTGCGTGAATGCGCCGATGGTGCTGATCGGCTCCGACACCTACGAGGATCTCAGCCCCCAGAGCTTCGAGCAGCTGATCGACGGCTTTGCCGCCGGCCGGCCGCCAGAACCCGGCCCGCAGGTGAAGCGCCAGTTATCCGCGCCCGAGGGCGGCCAGACGACCTTGATGGATGCCTCCCTGTTCGATGGCTCCGTGGTCGGGACCTGGAAGAAGGGCTTCGACGAGCGTATCAAGGCGGCAGCCGAGGCCAAGGCCAAGGCAGCCGCCGCTGCGCCGGCAGCGGCTCCACCGGCGCCCAAGCCAGCCGAACCCGTCAGGCTCGCCGATACCGTAAAGCCGGCAGCCGCACCCTCGAGCGGCGCCGACAAGGGCAAACCCGTCCTGCTCGCCCAGGCGCGCGGCGCCAAGGGCGACGATCTGAAACTCATCTGGGGTGTCGCCGAGAAGCTGGAGCAGCGGCTGAACGCCATGGGCATCTGGCACTTCGACCAGATCGCCGCCTGGACGCCACAGCACGTCGAGTGGTTCGAGCGCGAGATGCAAGGTTTTTCGGGCCGGGTCGCGCGCGATAAATGGATCGAGCAATGCCAGAAGCTGGCGACAGGCTGGCGGCCCGACGGGAGTGTCGTCGAGCGGCCGAAGAGTTGATGATTTGGAATGCTCGCGCGCGACGTGGTATGAAGACGAATGGAAAACTCAACGCCACAACAGCAGGCTCTGGAGGAGACGGCGACTGCTGTCTCGCAGGTGAGCCTCGTGGCCCGGCTCCGGGAGCTCGAGGCCGATCTCCGCAGGCGCGGCATCGTCAGGCTCGATGTTTTCGGATCGCGTGCGCGCGGCGACTTCAAGTCGGACAGCGACGTCGATCTGCTCATCGGGCTCGCGCCCGGTCAGCGATTCACTTTGTTCGATTGGGCCCATTTGGAGCGCCTGCTCAGCGAGACGCTCGGAATTGAGACCCATTTGTCGACGTGGCGGTCGGTCCCGCCCGCGATCAAGGACGAGCTCGAGCAGGAGGCAGTCAGGGTGTTCTGATGCCGCTCGAAAAACAGCTCGTCCGCAGGTTGACGGAAATGCTGCAAGCAATTGATCGAATCCACACCGCAATCGAACGCTCAACAGCAGACGAGCTTATCCTGGACTGGCAAAAAACCTGGATCGTCGAACTCGGCTTCGAAATCATCTCCGAGGCCTCGCGGTCCATCCCCAACGAGATCAAACTGAATTATGGCGACATCCCGTGGATCGACATCGCGAGCTTGGGCAACATCCTGAGGCATAGATACTGAATGTCAGACATCAACACCCTCTGGGAGACCGCACTCTGGGACCTGCCCGATCTCCGTACAGCTCTGCAAGACATCCTTCGCCATGACGGCGAGGCCTCCTGACCAAGGCTTTCAACACCATGCTCTCCGATAAAGACCGCATCTTCACCAATCTCTACGGCCAGCACGACTGGGGCCTCGAAGGCGCACGCAAGCGCGGCGGCTGGGACGGCACCAAGGCGCTCATCGACATGGGCCCCGATTGGATCATCGAGGAGATGAAGGCCTCGGGCCTGCGCGGACGCGGCGGCGCTGGCTTCCCGACCGGCATGAAATGGTCGTTCATGCCCAAGAGCGATCCGCGTCCCTCCTACCTCGTCGTCAATGCGGACGAATCCGAGCCCGGCACCTGCAAGGACCGCGAGATCCTGCGTCATGACCCCCATACCCTCGTCGAAGGCTGCCTCATCGCCGCCTTCGCCATGCGGGCCCACACCTGCTACGTCTACGTGCGGGGAGAATTCATCCGCGAGCGCGAGCGGCTGCA
>JANNSW010000050.1:0-23539 GCA_031403055.1 Hyphomicrobiaceae bacterium
GGCTGGATTCCAGAATTGTTCGAATGTCTATGGGTCATGGCGGGCTGTCCGGCGTCAGGATCGTGATCACCGGAGCCCGGCCGAGCTTGCGCTCGACGACGATCAAGCCTGCGCTCTCCAGCCAGGCGAGCGCAAGCTCGGCCGGGCTCCGGTGATCACGATCCTGACGCCGGACAGCCCGCCATGACCAATAGACATTCGAACAATTCTGGAATCCAGCCCCGCATCATCCGTTTCCGCGATGCGCCGGCCTATCTCGGCATGGACCGCAATCGCTTCAACGCCGAGGCCCGCCCTTATCTGACCGAGTCGCCCATCGGCACACAGGGCATCGGCTTTGACCGACTTGAACTCGATGCCTGGGTCGACGACTATATCGCCCGCAACGGGCGTCCCGCACGGAAAGGAGTACCACCATGGGACGCAAGACAATCCCCGGCCTCGTCCGGAGAGCCGGTATCTGGCACGTCGACAAGCGCATCTGCGGGCGGCGAGTTTGCCAGAGCACTGGAACGGCTCGGATCGAGGAAGCGGAGCGATACCTCGCAAGGCTGATGGAAGAGACACGGCAAGCCCAGGTCTATGGCGTCAGGCCCACTCGAAGGTTCGAGCAGGCCGCGGCGAAGTTCGTGCTGGAAAACCAGCAGAAGCGGAGCATCGGCGACGATGTGATGCACCTGAAGCAACTGATGCCCTGGATCGGCACGTTGCCGATCGACCGGATCCATCGCGGGTCTCTCACACCCTGGATCGAGCACAGACAGAAGGCAGGCCGAGCAGTCGGGACCGTCAACCACGGTCTGAAGATCGTGCGGCGAATCCTCAATCTCGCAGCTGGAGAATGGGTGGACGAGCAGGGCCTGACCTGGTTGCACGCCGCTCCGAAGATCAAGCTCCTGCCCGACCGGGCCAAGCGGCAGCCCTACCCGCTCGCGTGGACCGAGCAGGCGGCGCTGTTCAAGGAGCTACCGGACTACCTCGCGCAGATGGTGCTCTTTGCCGTCAACACGGGTTGCCGGGACCAGGAGGTATGCCAGCTGCGCTGGGAATGGGAGGTCAAGGTTCCCGAGCTCGGGACCAGCGTGTTCATCATCCCGGGCAGCGAGGTGAAGAACGGGGACGAACGGTTGGTGGTGCTGAACCGGATTGCAAAATCGGTGGTGGAGGGCTGTCGCGGGATCAACCGAGACCATGTCTTCGTCTATCGTGGCAAGTCGATCGGGCGGATGATAACTTCAGGTTGGAAACGAGGTCGCGAGCGAGCAGGCTTGCCACATGTACGCGTCCATGACCTCAAACATACGTTCGGGCGTCGCCTCCGGTCGGCTGGCGTCAGCTTCGAGGACCGTCAGGATCTGCTCGGTCATAGGTCGGGCCGGATCACGACCCACTACTCGGCAGCCGAATTGTCCCGCCTTGTCGAGGCTGTGGAGCGGGTCTGCGAGAACAAATCGGGACAGCCTGAGCTGGTCGTGCTTCGGGGTGTTCTGCAAACGTCTCCCGCAAAACTCCCGCAAAGGAACATGACGAGAACACTTCCAGGGGCTTAACCCCTTGATTTTGTTGGTGAGCCGGGCGGGGATCGAACCCGCGACCACATGATTAAAAGTCACGTGCTCTACCGCTGAGCTACCGGCCCTCCGGGGGCTCTGATACGGGCTTTTGCGCACCGGCGCAACGCTGGAGGCGATGGTTGCGGGCCGGCGCCGGCTCGCGCCACATGAACGAATTCCAACTGTGGCGCTCATGTGGCGTTCAGATGGCGGCGGCTAGATTGCCGGCATGGGCACGGCAGTTGTGCGCAACCGACCCAAATCGGCTGCGTCGCGCATCCACCGGCGTTGATTTTTTCTGCGTTGAGGCCGAAGCTCCACAACAACAAGGGGACCACCCCTGGGAGGGCACATGAGCATCCAAGCAAACACCCGATCGCACTCGCCGGTGCCCCTCCGCCCGCAGCTGCTGGCCGGCCTCGCCTGGACCCAGTCCGTCATGCGGTTGGCGCTCGCACTGATTTTCCTGTTGGGGCTGGACGTGCTGATCGCCCGCGCCGGGGAGGAGCCGAGCGGCTCCCTGCTCGATCCGGGGCAAGTGGTGGTGACGGGCTTTGCCGGCACGGTGCTCGCCGACAGCGCAGGCGCCCAAGCCGGTGATGCCGGCAAGATCGATGAGACCTTCCTCGATCCCGACGGCGCCGTCATGCGTATCGTCGATGTGGGCGGCGTGCCGACGGGCGGCGGGCGCGAGGCGGGAGCGGCGGAAGCCTATGCCATCATCGCCCGCGACATCGGCCAGGTGTTCGGCATCGCGATCGATGACCGCGTCAACGGCGCAACCGGCCGGCCCGCTCCCAACATCTATCTCGGCGCGAGCTCGGCCTATGGCCTCTACATCGTCGCGCCCGACCGGGACGGCGACGGCTGGCCCAAGCGCATCGAGACCGGCGACCCCGAGGCCCAGTTCATGGAGGGCCAGCTCGGCGTCGGCAAGGGCGGCGATCCCGGCACGGTCTGGAAGGTCGACGGCATCACCGGTGACGTCACGGTCTTCGCCAAGATCCTGGATCGCGGCGAGCCCAACTCCGGGCCTGGCCTGGGCAACCTCAGCTATGACCCGGCGACGGCGAGCCTCTACGTCTCCGACCTCGATACCGGCCTCCTCCATCGCCTCGATGCCGAAGGCAAGGAGACGGGGACCTACGACCACGGTCTCGCCGGGCGCGAGGCCGAAGGGCTCCCCGCCTTCGAGGACGACGTCGACGACCGCGCCGACGTCACCTCGCCCGCCTTCAAGACCAACGATCCGACCACCTGGGGCTTTGCGGCGCCGCCGCGCCGGGTCTGGGGGCTCAGAGCCCAGGGCGGGCGGCTCTACTATGCGGTCGCCGAAGGCCCGGAGATCTGGTCGGTCGTGCTCGGCCAGGACGGCTCCTTCAGCGAGCCGCGCCGCGAGATCGCGCTGCCGGCTGATATCGAGCCCTACGAGATCGCGGATGTCTCGTTTACCTCGCAAGGCTGGATGATCCTCGCCCAGCGCCCACCCGTCACCGGCGGCTACGACTATGTGACGACGGTCGCCTCGGGGCCCGCGCGCGTGCTGCGCTACCGCCCGGCAACGGAAGCCGAGCAGGCCGGCGGCGAGACCATCCGCTGGATCGTGGTTCCCGACGAGTACGCGGTCGGCCTCAAGGGCGACAACCGCAATACGGCCGGCGGCGTGGCGCTCGGCTACGGCTACAAGAAGGATGGCGGCCTCGACTATTCGGCTTGCGAGGCGACGCTCTGGACCACGGGCGAAAGCCTGCTGCAGGACCAGACCCGCGCCATCAAGGTCGAGAAGGTGCCCGGCTTCGCGACCAGCGCCATCGATGGCCTGCAGGGCACCGACATCACGCTGGTGCGCCCCGACAACGTGCCGCCGGAGAATGCCCGCTTCGTCGACTATGACGGCAAATATGTCGACAACGGCTATCGCGGGCATCTGGGCGACGTCGAGATCCCCTATCATTGCGCGGGTGCTGGCGCGGAGCCCGCCTGGGAGCCCGAATACGCGGTTCCCTACTGGAAGGCCGACTATACGAGCGGATTGCAGTCCTACCCCGAGCTCGATCTCGCGGTCGAGAAATACGCGGTCGGCGCCTGCAAGGCGGGCGGCATCTGCCGGTTCGAGATCCGTGTCGTCAACCGGGGCAAGAGCGTCTACTACGGCCCGCTCGTGATCGGCGATACCCTGTCGGGCTCCGCGCTGACGCTGGTCGGCTCGGGGCCGACGCCCTGGGGCTGCTCGCAGGTCGGCAGCTATCTGAATTGCCACCGCTCGGCCATCTACCTGAAGCCCGGCCGCAGCCAGAGCCTATGGGTGTCGGTGCGGATCTCGTCGGGTTGGAAATCGAGCAGCTTGAAGAACTGCGCGGCAGTCAACTGGCTCGCCGACGAGACCGCCAAGGAGACCATCCGCGCCGTGCAGAACGAGCTGGCGCGGCGCGGCTACTATGCGGGCGCCGCCGACGGCATCGCCGGTCCGGGCACGGCCGCCGCGATCTCGGCCTACGCCAGCGACGCGGGGCTCGCCCCGGCTGCGCAGGTCGACCGCGACCTGATCGCCTCCTTGTTCGGGGCCGGCGCCTGGCACGACGGCGATGCCGACCCCGGCAATGACGAGGGTTGCGCCGTCCACGAGGTCGAAGGCGTGGTCACGGCCAGCAAGGCCTATCTGATCTCGGACGCCGCAGCCGATGCGCCGGCCTATGTGCCGCCGATCTACTACCCCAAGCCCAGGCGCTGCGAGCCTGGCTACACGCCGGTTGGCGCGTCGTGCGTCAAATGGTGCCCGCCCGGCACCTACCTCCAGGGCGGGCGCTGCCTCTACGACGAGCCCGACGAGATCGTCTGCCACGGCGCCAGGATCGCGGCGCCGGACGGCACCTGCGTGTGCCCGCGCGGCACCATCGAGGCGAGCTACGGCATTCGCACGCGCTGTATCGTGCCCGAGCAGATCCGCTGCTATGGCGGCGAGATCTACGGCGGGGTGTGCCAATGCCCCTCGGGATACAGCCGCTCCTCGATCGGACGGCGGTCCTTTCTCTGCCTGCCAGTGCCCGATCTCACCTGCGTCAACGGCTATGAGCGGCGCGGGCGCTGCGAATGCCGGCGGCTGAACGAGTACCTGGTCCAGATCGCGCCGCGCGAATACCAGTGCGTGCCGCGCCAGACGGGCGGTCCCATCTGCTATGGCGGCATCAGCCGGAACGGACGCTGCTTCTGTCCCGACGCGAAGGACGCGGCACGCCTCGCCGCTGGCATCTATCGCTGCGTCAGTGACGATTCCGTGCGCTGCGTCGGCGGCTACGGCAGCAAGGGCCGTTGCGTTTGCGACCGCGGCGAGCTGCCGGTCCGGACCGGCCGCAACGACTGGAAGTGCAAGGACATCGACAATGGCGGCGGCCACGACGGCATCGCCTGCATTGGCGGCAGCGCCCGCTACGGCAAGTGCTGGTGCGGCAGCGGCCGGTCGGCCAAGCGCGTCGGCGACGGCCTCTACCGCTGCGTGAAGGACGACATCGTCGTGGTGCCGCTCTGCAAGGACGGCAAGGCGCCGCGATCGATCTCCGGCGTGCTGCGCTGCCCGCCGGGCGGACAACAGACCATCTGCATCGGCGGCAAGCTCAACGAGGGACGTTGCACCTGTGACGCTGGCGAGAAGCTGCAACAGCTCGGGTCCCGGCGCTACCGCTGCATCGATGGCGGCGGGACTGGCGGCAACAACCCGACGGTTGTGTGTGCCGGTGGTGCGGTGCGATCGGGCAAGTGTGTCTGCCAGGGCAAAGACAAGCCGGCACGGGTCTCCGACCGGCTGTTCCGGTGCCCTCCGGGCGGATCGAGCGGGGGCGACGGCGACGACTTGGGGCAGGGCGGCACGCAACCCTCGACAACGGTCGTGTGCAGCGGCGGGCGCCTCGTCGGCAAACGCTGCCTGTGCGGCGCGAAGGAGAGGCTCGAGCGGATCGCCGCCAAGCAGTTCAGGTGCGTTGCCAAGAACACTGGCGGCAACAGCGACGACCAGCAGAGCGGCGATGGCGGGCAAACCTCGACTCCGATCACCTGCTCGGGCGGGCGCCTTGCCGGCAAGCGCTGCATCTGCGGCCCGCGCGAAAGACTCGAGCGGGACTCGGACCGGGCCTTCCGCTGCGTGCCGAAGCAACCCGCCGGCACCGACGACGGCCTGGGCAAGGAGACCGGCGATCAGTCCGGCGACGGCGGCAAGGCCGTCACCTGTGTCGGCGGCACCGCACGAGGCAACGCCTGCATCTGCGGCGCCGACAGCAAGCGGGTCCGTGTATCGGCGCGCGTGTTCCGGTGTGTCGAGGTGAAGGCGCGCGGCAAGGAGCAGACTGAGCCGGACAGCGGCAACGCCGACAACAAAGGCAACAAAGCCAACAACGACGCCATTGCCAAGCAGAAAATCAAGAAGGACAAGGAAGAAAAGAAGAAAAAGAAGGACCAGCCGGAGTCCAACCCTGCTGGAAACTCGGACCTGAATAGTGGCGCCAGCAATCTGGCTGGGACCGCCAAAAAGTTGAAAAAAGAAAAACAGCCGTCTGATGGCGTACGCAAGAAGGACGCCGACAAGATCAAGAAGAAGGACAAAGAAAAGGAACAGGCAGGGGGCTGCCCGGCCGGGCAAGTGAAAGTCGGCAATATCTGCCTGACTGCCCAGCAGGCGAAGGCCTTGAAGCAGCAGTTGAAGGCCCGGGCCCAGCAGAAAAAATCCGATAGCGGGCAATGACCGGTGATCTGGCGGCCTCGAGCCGTGGCAACTGGCAGAGGGGGAAGAGCGCGATCCGATGGACCACGCTCTTCCCCGGCGCCGCAGCCGGATGATCGGGGGAAGACGCGTAACTCTTCACAGTCCCCCGGGACCCTGGCGGGCGCTATCCGCTACCAATAGGCGCTCATTGCTTTTGGAGGGGCTAACGGCGCCTCCGGTGCACGCCCTGATCGAGGCCCCCGCTCAGAACCAGCGCTCGCGCACATAGATCGAGTCGCCCGGCCGCACCCGGGTGTTGGGCGGCACGTCCAACTCTTCCTGCTCGCCATTCAGGACGCGCGTGATCTGAATGCTGTCCTCCCGGGCACGCGGCGTGAACCCGCCCGCGATGGCGACCGCCGCCTGCACCGTCAGGCCCGCGGCATAGGGATACTGGCCCGCGAGCCGGACCTCGCCCAGGATGAAGAAGGGCCGGTAGGCCGCAACCTCGACCGTCACCTCGGGATCGCGCACATAGGAGACGCGCAACTCGGAAGCGATCACATTCGCGAGATCGTAGGTGGTGTTGGCGCGCGCCCTGACCGAGCCGATCAGCGGCATGGTGATGAAGCCCTGGCCGTCGATTGGATAGATGCGGGAAAGGTTTGGCTGCCCGTAGACGAACACGCGGATCCGGTCGCCAGCATCGAGCAGATAGGTCTGCTCGGCTTCGGGCGCGGCTTCCACGATCCTTGTCGCGCTCATCCAGTCGAGCGAGCTGGAAGTCGCGATCGGCAACGGCGCGGCATCGCTGATCGGGTCGCCGGCTATTGGGCCCTCCTCCGCCGGCACGACGAGGGCAACGTCGGCCGCCGGAGGAGGTGGGAGTGTTTGGGACACTGAGAGAGAAGCAGAATTTGGCTTGCTGCAACCGGCGAGCACACAGACTGCGATCGCGAGTGCACACACCTGACGCAACGACATGGCGCAACCTTCGAAGTGACGAACTGAACGTTCCTCATCAGACACCATCAGGGTTAAGAGAGGCTTACCGCTCGTCCCGCCGCGGGGCGGCCGAGACAGCGATTAAGCCTTTGGTTACCAGAGTCTTTCTAAATGCATGAGCCGCCCTTCCCCACCTCGCCAGGCCCTTCATGCGCCCGACCGCCACGCACTCGCCCGACGACATCGATTTCGCCACGTTCTGGCAGGCGATCGTCGACCGCCGGATCGTGCTGACGGCTGCCGTCATTGTGGTTGGTGGGCTGACCTTCGGCTTTCTGTCGATGTTGACGCCGCGCTATGCGTCCACGGCGGAGGTGTTGATCTCGCGCGAGGAGGCGCGCTCGCTCGAATCGCTCCGGGTCGATGCCGACGATGTCGCCAACCAGGTCGAGCTGATCCGCTCGCCGGATCTGCTGGCGCGCGTCGCACGCGAGCTGGAGCTCGAGCAGAACCCGGAGTTCAACGCCGCCCTCCGGCGCAAGACACTGCCCGACAAATTGCTGCAGCTGGCGGGCTTCGGTGGTAACGAGCTGCGGATGAGCGAGGAGGAGCGGGTGCTCGTTGCGTTCGAGCAGCGGCTGCAGGTCGATCCGGTCGCAGACTCCCATGTGATCTCGATCGAGGCATCATCGGCCGGCAGCGAGCTTGCGTCCCGGATCGCGAACACCCTCGCCAAGGCCTACATCGAATCGACCCAGCTCAGTCAGCTCCGCAAGGAAAGCGTCACGGCCGGATCGCTCGGCAGCAAGATTGCGGAAATGAAGCGCGACGCCGAGACGGCGGAGACCGCGCTCGACAGCTTCCGAGCAAACGCTGGCCTCCTCGCCGGCCAGAGCAACGCGACCCTCGACACCCAGCAGCTCGCCGAGCTCAACGGGCAGCTCACGGTTGCGCGGGCGAGCCGCTCCGAAGCCGAGGCGCGCGCCCGAATCGTCGGTGAGATGCTGTCGGCCGGCGAGATCGATGCCTCCCCCGAGGTGCTGAAGTCCACCACCATCCAGCGCCTGCTGGAAGGCCGCATTCAGATCGAGCGCCGGCTCGCCGAGCTTTCGGCAACCCTGTTGCCGGGCCACCCCCGCATGCGCCAGCTCTATTCCGAGCTCGCGACCCTCAAGTCCCAGCTCCAGAGCGAAGGGCAGAAAATCGTCCGCGGCATCCAACGCGAGGTGACGGTCGCGACCGCACGCGAGCAGACGCTCGAGCGCAACCTCGGAACGCTGACCGGCCACTCGGCGCGCTCGCGCGAGGCCCAGGCCCGGCTCGGCGTGCTCGACCAGGAGGCCCGCTCGAAGCGGGCGCTGTACGAAAGTCATCTCGACCGCTTCAACGAGGCGAGCACGCACAGCGATCATGCGGCCGTCCCCGCGCTCGCCCGCCTGATCTCGACGGCTCGCCCCTCGGCGATCCCGGCCTTCCCCAAGACCGTTCCAATCACGCTGCTGGCGATGGCCGCAACGCTGATGCTGGGCCTGGGCCTGATCGGGATGGGCGATCGCGTCGGGAGGAACCGCCGGCATCGGGCAAGGCATGCCCTCGGCCCGGCAAAGCCGATCGATATGACGCCCAGCCCAGGCCGCTCCGTCACGCCCCAGCCGATCCTGCTGTTGCGCTCCTGCGCGGCCGTGGCCGCCCAGCTGGATCAGCTCGCCGGCGAGCGGCCCGATCTGCGAACGCTGCTGTCGGCTGCCGGCGAGACCGGAGAGCCTGCCACCGAGCCCCTCCAGATCGCCCGCCTCCTCGCCAGCAAATCCAAGCCGGTGCTGCTGATCGACCTGTCGGCGATCCCGACCGGCCTGGCGGGCTTCGGCGATCTCGTTGCCGGTAGCGCGACGTTCGAGGATACGATCGAAGCCGATTCCCTCGGTTCCGCCCACCTGATGGGGGCTGGCAACCGGGCGATCGATAGTTTCGATGTGGGCCAGCTGGCCGCGGCGGAGGCGGTGCTCGATGCGCTCGAAGGCATCTACGCCCATGTGATCATCACCGCCGAGCCGGAGGTTGCGACACGGCTGTTGTCGGCGATCAAAGGACAGATCGATGCGGGCGTGCTGCTCGAGCGCGGGCCGGCGGCACCCTCGCTCGGCGGCAGCCGGGACTTTCTCGGCTTCCAGAACCCGCCCTTCGCGGTGATCCGGCTCGAATGCGCTGGGCCTCGCGCCGGCGCAATGACCGGTATCACCGCGCGGCTGCGGAGAGATCGCGAGCCGCTGCGCCAGTAGAGATGGGCCAAAATGACGCCGCATGGGCCTCATTGCGATGGCCGACTCGTAGGTTGGAGTTGAGCCGGAGGCGAAACCCAACAGCAAGAAGAGCGAAGCTCCACATCCCTTCGGCAGCCGCAAACACGATCGGTTCGGTGCGCTTCGCGCGATTCCCGCCCTACAGTGAGAGCGTCCGCAACCCGGCGAGCGCGCCCCGCAGCTCGCCCGACGCCCTGAGGCGGCCGGTCTCGAGGCCGGCGACGTTGCGGATCGCCTCGTCGGCGAGGGGCGCGATCGCAGCCGCTTCGCCCGGCATCAGCGCGAGCAGCGTGGCGGCGAGCGCGATCTCGGCACCGCGCCTTGCGCCATCGTCGATCTTCAGCGCGATCGCGATACCTTCGCCCGGCAACGCCGCGCAATAGACGCCCTCCGCGCCGACCTTGGCGAACACGCGGCCGGGCGCGGCCTGCATCACCCGCGTGCAGAAACGGCCGGTGCCCGCGACCAGGAACGGCTCGGTCATGGCGGCGGCCATCAGCTTGTAGGCGGCATCGGCATGCTCGGCCGACACGCCGGTGCCCGAAGCCAGCCGCGCGAAGGCCGAGGCGAGGGAGGCGAGCGGCATCGCCCAATTCGGCACCGAGCAACCGTCGATCCCGCAGCGATCCTCGCCGAGCGCTTCGCCGGTCAATTCCTCGATCAGGCGGCGAACCCGGACCTGGACCGGATGGTCGGGCCGCACATAGCCCGAGGTCGCAAGCTTGCCGTGCCGCGCCGCCGCCAGCATGCCGGCATGCTTGCCCGAGCAATTGTTGTGCAGCGAGCTCGGCTGACCCCGCGCGGCAATCAGCTCGCGCGCGGCCTCCTCGCCGAGCGGCGTATGGGCGCCGCACTCGAGATCGTTGGCATCGAGGCCCGCCAGCGCCAGCATACGCCGAGCGATCTCGACGTGGCGTGGCTCGCCATTGTGGGACGCCCCCGCCAGCGCCAGCTCGGCATCGCCGAAGCCGAAAGCCTCCGCCGCGCCCGCCTCTATCAGCGGGATCGCCTGCAAGAGCTTGATCGCCGAGCGCGGATAGATCGGCCTCAGCACGTCACCGATCGCGAGCAGCAATCCCCCGTCCGGCCCGGCGACGGCGATGGCGCCGCGATGCTCGCTCTCGACCATCGAGCCTCGCGTCGCCTCGACCAGGATGGGATTGCTCAACTGCCTGTCTCCCTGTCGCGCCGCAACCTGCCCGCACGATCTCGACGCCTTCTGCCACGGCGGACGCGCAACCGGCAACCGGGCGGCTCGCCACAGGTGACGGACCAGCCGCGGCCAGCCCTGCGGCACTCCGCGATTGCAACGGCGTGCTCGCCTCGGATAGCGTTGCCTCGATAGCGCATTCGCGACCACAGACCTGAGGGCAAGCATGGCCAATCCATCCGATCGACCCGAGGACATCGTCGCGACCGAGTGCCACGGAACGTCGCTCGTCATCACCATGAACCGGCCAAAGGCGAACGCCATCAACGCGCTCATGAGCCGCACTCTGTATGCCGCCTACGACCGGCTGCAGCGCGACGACGGCTTGGTCTGCGCCATCCTGATGAGCGGGCTCGAGCGCATCTTCTGTGCTGGCTACGACCTGAAGCTTCAGGCCGAGGAAGGCTGGGACCTCGACCTCGACAGCGACCCGGTGACCGGCTTCGGGCCGGGTGGGTTCGCGGGCATCGCCGAGAATTTCACCCTCGACAAGCCGGTGATCGCGGCCGTGCACGGCGCGGTCGTCGGCGGCGGCTTCGAGATGATCCTGGCCTGCGACGTCATCATCGCAGCCCAGGGCACCTACTTCATGCTGCCGGAAACCCAGCGCGGCCTGCTGCCCGACGTGGGCGGCTGGCAGCGCCTGCCGCGCATGATCCCGCCACTCGTCGCCAAGGAGATGATGCTGACGGGCCGGCGGATGGAGGCCGACGAGGCCAAGCACTGGGGGCTCGTGCACAAGATCGTCGCCCGCGAGCAGCTGCAGCAGGAGGCGCTCGCGATTGCAGCCGGCATCGCCAAGGGAGCACCGCTCGCGGTCCGCGCCCTGAAGGCGATCCTGCGCGAGACCGAGCACGTCAGCATCGAGGAGGCGCTCGCCCGTGGCAAGGTGCTTGCAAGCGGCGTACCCGTCTATGAGCGCATGCTGGCGTCGGAGGACTTCGTGGAAGGCCCACGGGCCTTTGCCGGGAAGCGCGACCCGGTCTGGAAGGGCCGGTAGCTGGAGTAGTGGCAATGGCAACGCCGGCGTCGGGTGCCGTCCATGACGTGGTCGTGGTCGGCGCAGGCTCGGCCGGCGCCATCGTCGCGGCGCGGGTCTCGGAGGACCCCCAATGCCAGGTGTTGCTGATCGACGCCGGACCGGCGCTGGCCTCGCTGCGGCTGCGGATGCCCTCGGGGCGCGGCATTCCCGAGCACGGCGGCCCCGACGACTGGGGTCTCAGCTCGACCAAGCAGATGCAGCTGTTCGGCCGCATCCTCGACCTGCCGCGCGGGCGGATGCTGGGCGGCTCGTCCGGCCTTGGCGACATGACCTACATGCGAGGGCATCCGCTCGACTTCGAGCGCTGGGCCGAGCAGGGGGCAGTCGGCTGGTCGCACTCCGAGGTGCTGCCCTATTTCAAGCGCATCGAGCGCTTTGCCGACGGCGGCGACCTCTATCGCGGCGGGGACGGGCCCGTTGCAATTTCCCATTGTCCACCGCGCGATCATCTCTCGCTCGCCTTCCTGCAGGCCGGTAGCGAGCTTGGCTACAGCATGACGGATGATCCTGCTGGCGAGCGTCAGGAGGGCTTCTTCCTCGCCGATCTCTTGATCGACCAGGGCGTGCGCGGCTCGACGGCTCATGCCTATCTTGCCGCCGTCCGCCACCGGCCAAATCTCTCGATCCGCCATGGCACGCGCGTGCTCGGGATCGCGATCGAGCATGGTCGCGCGATCGGCGTCCAGGCAGCCGCCTGGGAGGGCGGCCCGGTCGAGCTGGTGCATGCCGAGCACGAGGTGGTGCTCGCCGCGGGCGCGGTCTCCACGCCGCAGCTGCTGATGCTGTCAGGCATCGGGCCTGCCGATCACCTGCGGTCGCATGGCGTGCGCACCGTGCTCGACCTGCCCGGGGTCGGCGCCAACCTGCAGGATCATGTGCGGCTCGAGCACGTCCACGTCGTCGCCGAGCCGGTCTCGCTCGCGGGCGAGTTGGCGCGGAGCCGCAGCCTGATCGGCAAGCTCCGATGGGCAACCCTGGGCACCGGTCCCTCCGCCACCGCCGAGTGCACCGTCGGCGCCATCGTCAAGACCGCCGATTATGCCGATCATGGTGACATGCAGATCTCGCTGCGCCCCTACATGCTGAGCGGCAATGGCGAGCCCATGAGCGAGCACGGCATGATACCCTCGATCATGATGCTGCGGCCAAAGAGCCGCGGGTCGGTCCGGCTCGCCTCCAGTGAGCCGCGCGCGGCGCCGCTGGTCGATCCCAACTATCTGGCCGAGCCCGACGACCTCCTCGACATGCGTCATGGCTTCGACGTGCTGCGCAACATCATGGCCGCGGAGGCCTTCGCCGACTTCGGCGTGTTCGAGCTCGACCCTGGCACGGAAGTCACGAGCCGGCGACAAATCGAGGAGTACCTGAAGGTCAATGCCGAAAGCGGCTACGATCTGGCCGGAACCTGCCGGATGGGATCGGACGAGCATGCGGTCACGACTGGCGATGGTCTGGTGCGGGGCATCGCCGGATTGCGTGTCGCGGATGCCTCGATCATACCGAGCCTGACGAGTGGGGGCACCAACGCGCCCGTCATGATGATCGGCGAGCGCATTGCCGATCTCGTGCGCGGAAGGAAGCCGCTGCGTCCGTTGCGGCTCCCCTACTATGCGGACGGCGTCAAATACGGCATAGGGCTGGAGCCGAAACGGGAGCCGGGCTCGCGGAGCGCCGAGCCGCCTTGACAGGCCTGGAGGGTTGCGATGTCGACTGTGCTGCTCGAGCGCCGTGGTGTCATCGGTGTCGTCACGCTCAATCGTCCCGAGCGGCTGAATGCCATGAGCACGACGCTCTGTCGCGATCTGGCGGCCCGCCTCGAGGAGGCCAACGCCGACGAGAGCGTGCGCGCGATCGTGCTGACCGGAGCGGGCCGGGCGTTCTGCGCGGGCGATGATCTGAAGGAGTTCGACCTGCAGACGGCGAGCCTGGAGGCTTCGCGCGCCCACATCGCGGCAATCCAGTCCTGCACGCGGGCGTTGATGGGCTCGGGCAAAGTGGTCGTCGGGGCTCTGCATGGCTACGCGGTCGGCGGCGGCTTCGAGTGGCTGATCAATTGCGACATGATCGTCGCAGCAGACGATCTCGTCGCCTTCTTCCCCGAGATGGACTGGGGGCAGTTCGTGACCGGCGGCGTCACCCATTGGCTGCCGCTCGCTGTTGGCCATCAGCGGGCGATGGAGCTGATGGTGCTGGGCGAGCGGCACTCGGCTGGCGACCTGCATCGCCTCGGCCTCGTCAACTGGGTGGTGCCGAGGCCCGAAATGCTGCCTCGTGCGCTCGCCGTTGCGGCGAAGGTCGCGGCAAAGTCCGCCTTCTCCGTGTCGCGTCTGAAGCGCCTCATGGTCTCGGGCCTCGACGATCGCTTGGAGCGTGCGCTGAAGGCCGAGGAGGCGATCACGGTGGAGGCCTTTCAGCGGGGCGAGGCCGCCGAGCGGGTCAAGAAATTCGGAGAGAAGTCATGAGCCGCGAAGTCGACGTCGCCGTGATCGGCGCGGGAGCCGCAGGACTTGCCGCGGCAAGGACGCTGCAGACGAACGGTGTCAGCCATGTGCTGCTGGAAGCCCGGCCACGCGCGGGCGGGCGCGCCTGGACGGATACGGAAACCTTCCCCGGCGTCCCGTTCGACCGCGGTTGCCATTGGCTGCATTCGGCCTCGATCAATCCGTTGCGTGCGATCGCCGATGAGCTCGGCTTTGCCTACAAGCGCAAGAACAGCTGGGCGGAGCGCGCGCTTTTTCGCGGATCGCGCGAAGTGGGTGCCGATGGGGTCGCGGAATACGGCGCGGCGGTGGAGCGCGCGCTCGACGCCGTCCATGCCGCAGGCAACGACGGGCGCGACATCGCTGCCGCCGACGTGATCGATCGCACCGATCCCTGGCATCCCCTGGTCGCGCACCTGTTTTCCCTGATCACCAGCGGCACGCCGGCAGAGGTCTCCACGCTCGACAGCGTGCGCTATCGCCAGACCGATGAGGACTTTCCGGTCGAAGCGGGCTTTGGCGCTTTGATCGCGGCCCATGCCAGGGGCATTGCGATCGAGCTTTCGACGCCCGTCACGCATGTCGACTGGTCGGGCAAGGGCGTGCTGGTCGCGACCGGACGGGGCACGATCCGCGCGCGCGCCGCTATCGTCGCCGCCTCGACCTCGGTGCTCGCATCCGGCGGCATCGGCTTCACGCCCGGGCTTCCGGACCGGCATGCCGAGGCGATCGAGGCCTGCCGGCTCGGTTGCGCCGAGAAGATCGCCTTCCATCTGGATGCGCCGCTCGAAGGCATGAAGCCGGGCTCCTTCCTCTCCTTCATGGATGAGGACGGCGGCGCGCTCACTCCGCTCAACTGCTACGTCAACCCGTTCGGGCGGCCGCTGCTGCTCGCCCATACCGGCGGGACGACCGGTCGCGAGTTGCATATGGCAGGCGAAGCGGCCGCGATCGCCTATGGCCTCGAGGTGCTGACGAAGTGCCTCGGCTCGGGCATCCGCAAGCGCATCAAGGGTGCGGCGGCCACCAGCTGGGTTGCCGATCCCTTCATCCAGGGAGCCTATTCCTTCGCCCGCCCAGGCAAGGCCGACCTGCGGCTGCACTTGGCCGAGCCGATCGGCGACCGGGTGTTTCTCGCGGGCGAGGCGGTCTCCCCCGACTTCTACTCGACGGCGCATGGAGCGCATCTGACCGGGATCGCGGCGGCGGAAAAGGCGATGGCTGTGGCGCGGTCGAATTGATCTGGCAAAATCAGAATCGTGACAATCGTTGAATATTGCCAATTTTCAATTCTTGCTCTAATGGAGAAACCGGCCATGTGGCTCGAAGGACCGTAGCGCAATGAGCAGAAGCAAGAAGGCGCCCAAGGGCTTCGCGGAGAGCCCGCAAGCTCCACTCGCGGAGGAGAATGAGCTCAAGGACGAGGTTTCGCTCGCGGGCGAGGTCCGCCTGCGCCAAGGCGTCAATATCGGCCCGGGTGGACGGATCGTGATCCCGGCCGAGATTCGTGCGGCGCTGAAGGTCAAGGAAGGCGACCGGCTCGTGCTCGCGGTCGTCGGCGACGAGCTGGTCGTAACGCCACTGTGGCTGTCGATCGAGCGGGTGCAGAAGTGGGTCCGAAGCTTCGTGCCGGAGGGCGTGAGCCTGGTGGACGAGCTGATCGCCGATCGTCGGCGCGAAGCAGCCAAGGAGGATGAAGAATGACCGCCGGCCTGCTCGACACGTCGATCGTCCTTTGCATTTTCAACAATGAACGTGGCGCCGAAGCTGCCATGAATCTCGTGCCGAGCTGCGCTCTTTCCCTCGTCAATCTGGCCGAGGTCGTGACCAAGCTGAGCGATTGGGGCAAATCCGGAGAACAGATAAGAGCCTATCTGAAGCCGCTGTCGCTTCAGTACACAGAGTACTCAGAGGCAGACGCCCTGGAAACCGGCGCGCTTCGCCCGGCCACCCGCGCACAAGGCCTCTCGCTCGGCGACCGCGCGTGCCTGGCGACAGCGCGGCGCCTCGGCGTACCCGCCTACACCTGCGACCGGCAATGGGAGCAGCTCGACAGACGCCTCATCGGCGTCGACGTTCGCGTTATCCGTTGAAGGCTCGACGAAGCATGACCGCTCGCAACATCATCGTCGTCGGGGCCGGCATCATCGGCTCCTCGATCGCCTACCATCTCGCGCAGGCGGGCACCCCGCCACTGATCGTCGACGCCGGCGAGGGCGGCGGCGTCACGACGCCGACCTCCTGGGCCTGGCTCAATGCGAGCTGGGGCAATCCCGAGCCCTATTTCCGGCTGCGCATGCGCTCGATGGCGCAATGGCACCGGCTCGCGCGCGAGCTGCCGACGCTGCCGATTCATTTCCGCGGCAGCCTGACCTGGGATGTGCCAGCCGAAGAGCTCGCACGCTACGTGACGCTGCATGCCGGCTGGGGCTATCGCATTGGGCTCGTCGGGCCGGACGCGATCCGCCTCCGCGAGCCGCGGTTGCGCACGGTCCCGGAGATGGCCGCGCTGTGCGAGGACGAGGGCGCGGTCGAGCCGCTGGCGGCAGCCTTGCTGCTCCGCGAGGCCGCCGTCGGGCTCGGCGCCCGGCAGCGGCTGAGCACGCCGGTCGAGAGGCTCGAAGTGAGGGGCGGCCGTGTCACCGGTGTGGGCATCGCGGGCGAAACGCTGCGCGCCGACGAGGTGATCGTCGCCGCCGGCAATGGCTCGCCGAGCCTGCTCGCCGGCGCCGGCTATCGGCTGCCTTTCAAGCAGCCGCCGGGCTTGCTCGCTCACACCGCGCCGATCGCGCCCGTGCTCAACGGCCTCATCGTCGCCCCCGGCATCGAGCTGCGCCAGACTGCCGAAGGCCGCCTCGTCGCCGGCATCGACTTCACCGGCAAGCTGGAGGGCGATCGCGAGAATTCCACGCGGTTGCTGATGGAGCGGATGACGGCGATGCTCGAGCTGCCTGCCCAGCTCGTCCTCTCCCACACCACCGTCGGCGAGCGCCCCACACCCGAGGACGGTTTCCCGGTGATCGGGCGGCCACCTGCGATCGCGGGGCTCTATATCGCCGTCATGCACTCCGGCATGACGCTCGCGGCCGGCGTCGGCCAATGGGTGAGCGACGAGATACTGGCCGGCCGCCGCGATCCCTTGCTCGGACCCTATGGTCCGGAGCGGTTCGCAGCCGGCAGCTGATCACCGCCCCGGCTGGTAGAGCACCACGTCCCAGGCCTTGCCGGTCGCCTCGCTCGCGACCCGCACGCGCTCGATCAGCGGCCAGCCGGTGCGGGCGAGGCTCGCCAGCGCCTTGTCGCTGGAGCGCTGCCAGTTGGGCTTCTTGTCGCTGCCGACGACGAGCGTGATGATGACCGCCCGGCAGCAGCGCGCCTCAGCCACGAGTCGAGCGAGCTCGGCCCCGGCGTCCGCGAGGAAATAGACCGCCTCGGCCGCGACGATGGCACCGAGGTCGCGCGGCGGAGCGCGAAATTCCTCGATGGTTCCAGCGAAGGTCTCGACCGGGATCGCGCTCTCCGGCAGGCCCGCCAGAGCCGTCGCCGAGGCGTCGACCGCGATGTATCGGGTCGTCGTCGCGGGCGACAGGAAGCGCAGCAGAGTGCCGGGACCGGCGCCGAGGTCGATCACCTCGCCCGGCGCATAGGAGGCAATCAGCGAGCCCATCACCGCGTGGCGAAGCTGCTCGGCGGGCGCATCCATGAAGCCGAGCTTGCCCCCGCGGTACTCGCTCTCCCAGTCGCGCGTGTCGCTCATCGCCAGCTCCTTGCCCCGAGCGCTGAGGCTACTCCAAAACGGCATGGGTCAGGAAGCACTTCGGCGTGACGGAATACTGGGCATGGCGGCATGCCGCAACTGGGCTATTGTGACAGTCGAGCGCATGCCAGGAGACCCGCCATGCCGATCAACGACAGCGACTGGAGCATCCAGTACTTCGAGAGTGTGCCCTGCCCCGAGCATGTGCGCGTGCCGGCGGCGGACCCGGACGCCTGGCTGTGGAACCCGCGCCACCGCTGGATCTACAACAAGCTCGAGGTCGTACTCTCCCAGGGCATCGCCTGCGGACCCTATGGCGTCGCGCCGCCCGCCTATCCCGTCTTCTCCAAGCCAATGATGAACCTGCACGGCATGGGCGCCGACAGCGCGGTGCTGCGCTCGGAAGCCGACTACGACCGGCTGTGCCGGCCGGGGCACATGTGGATGGAGCTGCTCGCCGGCGAGCACGTGTCGACCGACGTCGCTCTCGTCGACGGCCGCCCGCACTGGTGGCGCCACGCTGTCGGCAAGCCGGCGGAAGAGGGTATGTTCGATTATTGGACCATTTATGCGCGTCCGTTCGAGGCGATCGAGAGCTACTGCGGGCAATGGCTGACCGCACATCTCGCCGGCTTCTCGGGCATGATCAACATCGAGACCATCGACGCCCGCATCATCGAGCTGCATCTGCGCCTGACCGACCAGTGGCCCGACATCTATGGCGGCCGGCCCTGGGTCGAGGCGCTGATCGGGCTCTATGGCGATGGCGTCTGGGCCTTCGCCGACACCCCGCGCCGCGAGGGCTACAGCGTCGCCCTGTTCGGGCCCAACGAGGGCTGCTACCGGCACCCGCCGGAAAAGCTCCAGCGCGAGATTCGCACGATGCCCGGCATCTCCAGCCTGCAGATCACCTTCCACGAGAACCGCGAAAATTCCTGGCACTCGAACCCGCCCGGCGGCTTCCGCTTGGCGGTCATCAACTGCTTCGACCTCGCGGCCGGCAGGAAGGCGCGGCTGCGATTGGCGCAGGCGTTCGGGTTGGAGCGGGTGATCAATGCGAGCGAGGGCTAGGCGGGGGCTCGCGGCTCAATCGCCAGTAGCAGTAGGTTGGGTCAAGCCTTCGCGCGACCCAACTCTCCACAGCACGCGCCGATGAATTTCACTCATGCCGCCCCGCCCATTCCGGCAGTGCGGGCATGTCGCCGGAGCCCCAATGCGGCTGATAGGCTCCCTGCTCGACCCATTGGGAAAAGCTGGAGTGCGGCCAATCCCGAGCTGCCGAAACCAATCCATGCCGTACAGGGTTATAGTGGATGTAGTCGACGTGCGCTGCGTAATCCGCCTCGTCGCGGATCACGTGCTCCCAGAACCGTCGCTGCCAGATCGGCTGTTCACCTTTGGCGTGACGACTTGCACTTTGCTCCATCGGACTATGGTCGCGGATGTAGGCCTTCGTGAAGGCTTCCTTGATCAATCGCCATCGGGTTGAGAAATTGGCGTCGCCTTCGGGAAGTGTCCAAAGTGTATGAATGTGATCGGGCAAAACAACGTAGGCGTCGACGTTGAACCAATGCCGGTCTTTGATCCGGTTCAAACCGGTTTCGAACATCGCAACAACCGAATCGTCTCGGAAAATCGGACGCCGGCCTTCGGTGACGACGGTGAAGAAGTAAGTGGCACCGGCGATTCTGGCGCGACGATATCTCATGGCTCGTACCGTCGAATGTTGGGTCGCGCAAGGGCTTGACCCAACCTACACGTGAGCCTCGTACGCCTCAACCTGGTTTGTCCGAGCTCGCCAGAGCCAGGAGCAGTAGGTTGGGTCAAGCCTTCGCGCGACCCAACTCTCCACAGCACGAGCGCGTCGGCGGCAATCAGGCATGTCCCGCTCGGCCCTACTCATCGCCCACATGGAACCTATGCAGGAAGCGGTGGACAATCGGGGCGAGCAGCACGGTGGTCGCGAACACGATGACGATGCCGGAGAAGAGAGCGTAAAAACTCGCGAACAGCTTGGCGGCGTCGTTGTCGAGGTTGGAGACCGGACCCATGCCGGCGAGGATCATGGAGGCGTTCAGGAAAGCGTCGATCCAGGGCATCGGAGCGAGCCGGTGATAGCCGAGCGTGCCGGCGCCGAGCGACAATCCCACAACCAGCAGCGCGGCCAGCGCGCTGCGCGTCAGGCGGCCGATGAAATGGTGGTGCGCCAGCATCGCTTCGCTGCGATGCTCGAAGTCGAAGATGGCCATCGCAATCCCCAGAATCGTTGCCAAGGCGACCAGTCTATCACGCCGGCGGTGCAGGGGGCACGGCCTGCAAAGGTTAACCGCAACCGGGCTTTGACGTGACGAGGCCACCCAAGCACAGTCGCGCCATGGCCGCGATCGACACACTCTTCGTCACCCGCCTCTATCGCGCGAGCCTCGCGGGCAAACGCGGCAAGCAGCTGGTCGCCGAGCTTCAGCGCTCCTGCCGCTCGATCGCCAAGGACGATCGCGCCGGTCGGGATTGGAGCCGCGAGCACGGCTACCAGGGCTATACCTCCTATGCCTCGCTCGCCGACCTCGCCTGGCGCGATCCGTCGATCGCCGAGCTGGTCGCCTGGCTCGACGGCCATGTCGCCGATTTCACCCGCGCGCTCGACCTCGATCTGGGAAAGCGGCCGCTCAAGCTCGACAGCCTCTGGATCAACATCCTGGCGCCCGGCGGCGTGCATTCCGGCCACATCCATCCCAGGAGCGTCGTCTCGGGCACATTCTACGTCGACGTGCCAAAGGGCGCGAGCGCGCTGAAGCTCGAGGATCCGAGGCTTCCCCTGATGATGGCTGCCCCGCCGCGCCGTCCGCGAGCGAAAGCGGAGAACCGCAGCTTCGTCACCGTCGCGCCAAAACCCGGCATGGTGGTGCTGTGGGAGAGCTGGCTGCGCCACGAGGTGCCGCTCAACCGATCGAAGCAGGAGCGGATCTCGATCAGCTTCAACTATGGCTGGTGATGAGCATTGCCGCCTGGTCGAGCGCGCGCAAAAACCCCGAGAGGTCCCGCATCTCCTCGCCGGGGCGGACCACGCTGCGCACGACCGTGCCACCCGATTCGAGGATCGCGATCTCGATCATCAGGTTCTCGGCCAGCTCGAAATCCTCGATCGCCACGTTCGCCCGGTCGGCGTCGGGTCCAGACGCCCCGTGCGCCCGGAAGGCGGTCGCGCGCTCGCGATAGGGTGCGGCGACATTGGTATAGCCGAGCACGGGCTTTGCTTGCGCACGCATGTAGCCGACCTCGAAAGCGGTGCCAGCATCCATCGACACGCCGCGGAACGGCGTCAGGTTGGCGATGCAGAGGTCGCAGGACTCCATGAGCGCAATGTCGGCCAGATAGATCCGGCGCGCCTGCTCGGGTTTGGGCAGGTCCGCGAGGTCGAGCGCGGCATCGAGCGGGAACACGCCCTCGAAGCCCGCATCCGCGCAGGCCCGCGCCTTGGCCTCGCCGAGCGCCTTCGCATCCGGCAGGAAGACCTCCGGGCCTGCGAGGTAGAAGCGGGGGCGCTGTTCCATCACAGCCAATCCTCGACCTGAAGACCTGGGACCAGTTCGAAGTCGGAGAAGTTCCGGCTCAGCAGTCTCGCACTGTACGACAAAGCGATGGAAGCAATCCTCAGGTCCATCGTGGAAGTGCGGACACCAGCCTTGCGTAAAGCATCACAGCGGGTAGCCGCAGCAGAATCGAACGGCAATACAAGCCATTTATTCAGATGCTCCAGCAGGCTTTGAAGTCTCCCGTACGTCTCTATGTGCTGCAGTGGCGTTTTCGCACGCTTGATTGAGGCAAGCCGACCCCGGATCTGCTCCTCGGCGGTAACGATTGTCGTGGCGACCGGCAGGCCAGCTTCATCGAGACGCCGCATGAGTGCAGCGCCCAGCCTGGAGCCTCGCTCGATCTCGCTGAAGTGGTTCGTATCAAGGATCAGCATCGTGCTTCGGCTTGGGCCGGTCCCTGTCCCGGTACTCGCGTCCCAGTCTGGCCGCTTCCCTGGACATCTCGTCGTCCGGGATGCTGCCAAATGTGCTTCGCCAGTCGTTTGGTTTGACGCCTTGACGGACCATGAGCTCCAACCGGCGGACGGCCTCCTCCAGCGCTTCGATCCGGGCTTCCAGCTTGCTGCTCATTGTCTTTGCGATCCTCTCGCCTGTTGTCGCCTGTGTCGTATAGCGCCGATCGGGCCAATCAGGGACGACGAATTTTCCGGTCAGCCCCCCGCCTTCCGCAGCGCCTTCACGGCCTTGCCCGCCCCATAGTCGATGCCTTCCATCGCCTTCATCACAGCGACGAGGGAGCGGTCGCGCAGCACCTCGAGCTCGGCAACGCTCATGCCCTCGGCCTTCTCCTCGGTCTGCGAGGCGATCTTCTCGATCAATTCCTTGGTGATCCTGGGGCCTTTCATGTGGCAGTTGGGCTGTTCCAGGCTCGCCCCGAAATGCTCGACGAAATGGCGCATGCCGCCCGCCCCGCCGGCGAGATGGAACGTCAGGAACGTGCCCATGAACGCCCAGCGCAGGCCGGGTCCGTAGGCGACCGCGTCATCGATCTGGCCGGCGGTCGCGATGCCCTTGTCGATCAGATGGAGGGCTTCCGTCCACAACGCCTCCTGCAGGCGGTTGGCGATATAGGCGTCGATCTCCTTCTCCATCACCAGCGAATGCATGCCGACGCCGTCGTAGAAGGTCTTCGCCTTTTTCATGGCCGCCTTCGAGGTCGCCTTGCCGGGCACGATCTCGCAGAGCGGGATCAGATAGACGGGATTGAAGGGATGCCCGATCAGGATGCGCTCGGGGTGCGTCATGCCCTCCTGCAGCGCGCTCGGCAGAAAAGCGGACGAGGAGGACGCGATCACGATGTCGGGGCCGAGCGCCGCGCTCACCTCCTTGAAGAGCTTGCGCTTCACGTCCTCGCGCTCGGGCGCGGCCTCTTGGACGAAGCTCGCGCCATCGAGGGCGTCGGCGAGCCTGGTCGTGAACGCGATCTCGCCCATCGTGCGCTTGCCGGCAAGGCTCGAAAGCGCCTCGTGGCCACGGCCGATCACCTCGCGCGCACGCTTCTCGACGGCGGGCGAGGTGTCATAGAGCCCGACCTCGTAGCCCGCATAGCTGAGCCTGGCCGCCCAGCCCGCGCCAATCAGGCCTGAGCCGAGAACTGCGACTTTACCTTTGCCTTTACCTTTGCCCTTCGCCATGACCCGTTTCCTCTCGAGGTTGCCATGGAGCCGACCTTACGCAGGATTGCCACGCCCCGCCAATCGCGGCACGCAACGCAGGCATCTCCGTGACCGGGCCTTGGCCATGTGTTATTCGCGGCTGTGAAGGTGGGCGGGGCGAAGATCGTTGCGGAGCGGCAAGGATCGAGCGGGCGGCGCTTCAACCGCCCAGCTTTGCCATCAACTCTTCCGACAGCTCGAAGTTCGCGAACACGTTCTGCACGTCGTCGGCTTCCTCCAGGATCTCGATCATTTTCAGCAGCTTTTCCCCGCGCTCGTCGTCGACGGCAACCGTGTTATTGGGCTTCCAC
>JANNSW010000051.1:0-17078 GCA_031403055.1 Hyphomicrobiaceae bacterium
TTTCGGTCTCGAGCGTATCGGCCTCGCTGCGGTCGCAAGGCCGCTCACGACGCTGCTGTTGCTGCTGGCGGTTGGCTTGGCGGCCATCGCCGGATTGCCACGCCTGAAGCCTGACGACGCGCTGAGCGACCTGTTCCGCTCTGGCTCGGCGGCCTATGTCGACTACCGCCTGCTGCGCGAGCGGTTTCCCTCCAGCGAGCTCGATCTGCTGGTAGTTGCCGAAAGCGAGCAGTTGCTGACCCCGGACACCCTCGAAGCCCTGCGCAGCCTGCATCTCGACCTCGAGCTGACCGGACCGGTCGCAGGCGTCCTCTCGCCCTTCTCGATGCGGCGCCGGCCGCCGCCCGGCGGGCTACCCCCGCAACTCTTTCCCGACGAGTTGCCCGATGCCAACGGCCTTCCGGCGCTGGTCGAGGAGGCTCTCGACCACCCCTTCATCAAGGACAGCCTGCTGGCCCGCCGGGGCAAGGATGGCGGCATTGCGCTCATCATCGTCTCCCTCGATCAGGCCGCGGTTGCGGCTCAGGGCCTGGAGGCCGTGGTCGGCATTGTCGACCGGAGCGTGCACACCAGCATCGGCAGCGCGCCCATTCGCACCCGCATCACCGGCGTGCCGGCGTTGCAGATGGAAATCCGCGAGGCCATCCGGCGCGACCGTGTCATCTACAATCTCGTCGGCTTCGCGATCGGCTTCCTGATCTCGCTCTGCGTATTCCGCCGCTTCGATCTGGTGATGCTGACCTCGATCGCACCGGCGGCCTCTGTGTTGATCGGGCTCGGCGCGCTCGGCCATGCCGGCTTCCGCCTCAACACCCTCGTCAATGTCATTCCCCCGCTCGTCCTCGTCATCGCCTTCAGCGATTCCATGCATCTCGTCGATCGCATCCGGCGGGAGATCCTATCGGGCCACGACGCGCGCACGGCTGCGAGAATTGCGGTTGCCGAAACGGGGCCGGCCTGCGCGCTCACCTCGCTGACGACTGCCGCCTCGATGCTGTCGCTGCTCTTCAGCTCCTCGGCCCTCATCCGCGACTTCGGGCTTGCCAGCGGCTTCGTCACGATGCTCGCCTACTTCGTCGTCATCGCCCTGGTGCCGGCGCTGGCGGTGCTCGTCTTTGGCGATGGCAGCAGCTTGCGCCGCGCACGGGCCCTCGGCTTCGCGCGCATCCCTGTGCTGGAGGCCCCGATCGCCTGGACGCGGTACGCCGCAGCCACGGCACCTGGAACGATCGCACTGCTGGGAACGGCCGCCATCATAGCCTGCGCTTGCCTTCATCTCGCGCTGGAGCCGCGCTATCGTCTGTCTGACCAGGTCCCGACCGCGAGCCCGGCGGTGGCGGCCTCGCAGCTCGTCGATGCCACCTTCCACGCCGCGCATCCCCTTCATGTCATGATCGAGCAAAGCCCTGCCGATCCCGACCCCGCGCGCACGATCGATGCCGAGGTTCACGACGTGCTGGCCGCCGTTCCTGGCCTCCACGGTATCAGCTCGCGCGCCACCCTCGATCGCTGGCTCCGCAACGGCGGCGCCGGCTCGGCCGAGGCTGACCGTGTGCGTGCACTGATGCCCGGGCGTGTGCTCGCACGCATGGAGAATACAGCCGCCGGGGCTTCGCTCGTCACCGCCTACATGGGCGATCTGCCAGCGGCCGAGGCGAGAGCCCTGGTCGCCAGGGTCGATGCCGCACTCGCTGCCGTCCGCGCCCGCCACCCGACGGTGAGGCTGGTCGTGACCGGCTTGCCCGCGGTCGCCGCGATCGAGAGCATGAGTATGATCCAGCAGCTCAATTTCAATCTGCTCGGCTCGATGATCGTGGTCATCGCCATGATTGGCGTGGCCTTCCGGTCCGCCTCGTTCGCGGTACTGGCGATTCTGCCGAACGTCTTCCCGATCGTGGCGGCTGGTGCCATTCTCTTCGCGCTCGACAAGGGGCTCGAGTACGCGAGCGTCGTCGCCCTGGTCGTCGCCTTCGGCATCGCGGTCGACGACAGCATTCACTACCTGAACCATCTGCGCTCCGAGCAGGCGCAAGGCCGCCCGCTCGCCGATGCCGCGCTTGCCGCCCTCGAGCGGATCGGACCATTGCTGATCCTGACGACGTGCGTGTTGGTTGCCGGCATGTCGGCCACCATCTTCAGTGATCTGCCGCCGATGCGGCTGTTCGGGCTCTTGATGATGGGCGCACTGGTGGCGGCACTCCTCGGCGACATTCTGCTCCTGCCGGCGCTGATCGTCTGGTGGAGCCGCTGGCGCGACAAGGCAAGTGCCGGCGAAGCCCCCGCCCTCGCCGCCAGGTAAAGCAGGCTTCGGATCGCCATCTTGTCTGCTACAATCAGGCTAGGTGCGACCTGGAGCAAGCCAACTCATGACGGCAAAAGGCCGAGGCGAGATCGACCGCAAGCCCGGCGTTGGCTCCGACCCGCCGACGACGACTGGCGCCGAGATCGATGCCTTCATCGCCACGGTGAAGGCAATGCCGCAGCCGGTGCAGACGGCGTCCCGCGGCAGCCTGATCTTTGCCATCGACGCGACCATGAGCCGCCAGCCGGCCTGGGACATGGCGCTCGCGCTGCAGTCCTCCATGTTCGACGCCGTGCAATCGATTGGCGGCCTCGATGTCCAGCTCGTCTATTTTCGCGGCCATGCCGAATGCCGCTCGAGCCAATGGACGGGCGACGCCGCCGGCTTGCAGCGATTGATGACCGGCGTCGAATGCCGCGGCGGCCACACCCAGATCCGCAAGGTCCTCGTCCACGCACGCCGCGAGGCCGCGAGCCGGCCTGTCAACGCGCTGGTGCTGGTGGGCGATGCCATGGAGGAGGCGCTCGACGATCTGGCGCAGGTGGCCGGCGAGCTCGCGCTGCTGCGATTGCCGATCTTTGCCTTCCAGGAGGGGGGCGACGGGCAGGCCGCTACCGCCTTCCGCGAGCTTGCACGTTTGACCCGCGGGGCCTACTGCCGTTTTGGCGCTGGCGCGGCCGAGGAGTTGCGACGGTTGCTGGAAGCCGTCGCCGTCTACGCGGCCGGTGGCCGGGCCGCCCTCCAGGATCTGGGCCGTGGTGGCAACGGCAGCGGCGCGAGGCTCCTGCTCGAGCAGTTGAAATGAAGGATCGCGTGCCTTCCCATGCAGAGCCTCATCCTGCTACTCGTCGTCCTGCTTCTCGCCGTCGTCCTCACCCGCGGGCTGGCCGCTCCCGGCCGACAGGGTCTTGGCATGCTGACACGTAGGATCGGAGGGGGCGCGCTCATCGCCGGCGCTGCCTACATGGCGGCGACCGGCCGCATCCTGTTGGCGGTGCCGCTCGGCTTTCTCGGCCTCTTGCTGGTCGGCCGGCGCACGCCGTTCTCGCCGCCAGGCTCGGGCCAGAAATCACCCGGGCAGGTCTCGCGTGTGCGCACGGCCTTCCTCGAAATGTCGCTCGACCACGATAGTGGGCGCATGAGCGGCCATGTCATTGCCGGCGTCTTCGCGGGTCGCGAGCTGGATTCCCTCGCATCGGCCAATCTGATCGTGCTGTGGCGTGAGTGCCGCGCCGGTGATCCCCAGAGCCGGCAGCTGCTCGAGGCCTATCTCGACCGGACGCACCCGGAATGGCGGGATCAGCTGCGTGGCAGCGAGCGCAGCCGGAGCGGGGAGGATCGCAGCAACGGCAACGGCGCGGCTCCCCCGCCGGAGCGCGAGCGCGGCCCGATGTCACGCGGTGAGGCCTTCGAGGTTCTCGGCCTCGCGCCCACTGCCAGCCCCGACGAGATCCGCTCTGCCCACCGCAACCTGATGAAACGCCTCCACCCCGACCAGGGTGGCTCGAACTACCTGGCTGCGAAGATCAACGAGGCGAAGTCGGTGCTGCTGGCAGGACGGGCCTGATGGGGAGGCAAAGCGCGGCTGCCGTTGCGCGCGCCAACAGCCCATTCGCCATTCGAGGGCCCACGCGCTGCCGATGATCTCGGCCTGGAACAGCTGATATTGGTGCCGCCTGCGTGACTCGAACACGCGACCCCCGCATTACGAATGCGGTGCTCTACCGACTGAGCTAAGGCGGCATTATCACTGACGTTCCCGACAGCCCGTTCCGAACCATCCGGCGCCCAAACCTGATGCCATGTTCGCAGCCCGGAGACAAGGGCTGCAGTACCTGTATCGCCCCTACATGCAGGCTACATCATCTCCTTGGCCTCCGGCGCAATCCGCGAGGTCAGCTCGTCGGGCGCACCGAAATGGGCGAAATAGCGTGGATCGATGCGCTCGACTGGCAGGATGATACAGACATCGACCGTATTGAACTGCCGGTCGATCACGGCGCCCTCGCCCACATAAGCCCCGAGCCGGAGATAGCCCTTGATCAGCGGTGGCAACGCCTTCAGCGCCGCCTTGGCGTTCAGCTGCTCCTTCGGCAGCAGGTCCATCCTCGTATAAAGATGACTGTGCGCCCGAACCCGCCATTCCTCTGGCGCCAGCGCATTGTGGTGGAGGAACGAGAGCGCGACCGCATGCTCTTTGGGATCGATCCCCTCGAAGCTCGCACACCCGATCATCACATCGATGCCGTGCTCGCGCACATACGTCCACAGCCCGTGCCAGAGCAGCTCGACCGTCCGCTTGGTCCGATACGGCTTCAACACGCACGACCGCCCCAGCTCCATGAAGCGGTAGTCGGGGCTCTTGGCCGCGATCAGCGGAGCAATGTCGTACTCGCCTTGCGTATAGAAACCGTCGTGCTTCTCGGCGACCTCCTGGCGCAGCACCCGGTAGGTGCCGACGATGCGCGGCAGCTGCCTGAGGCCGGTCGCCGAGCGCATCGGCTGGTCGCGATCGATGACGAGCAGATGATCGCAGATCGGGTCATAGGCATCGACGTCGCGCCGCTTGCGCATGGCCGAGATGTCGGGCAACGCCGACATCTCCTCGTAGAACACCTGGTAGCGCAACCGCTGCGCTCGCCTCACATCGCCCTTCGAGCGTGCCAGACTGACCTCGAGACTGCCGATGTTGCCATAGATCTTGGCCGGATGCCGACGCATCATGAAAGGTGCCGCCACGATCGCAGGAGTGTGCTGAAACAGGATGCGCGCTGGCAGGCCGGCATATGGCCGTTTCGGCGTGAGGGTCCGCATGATTCCGCGTGGGCTGAAAAGTCCCCGCAACAATCCGTTTCGTGCTGGCATCGCTCCCTCGAGCAGAGTACGGGCCACTATCGCCCAATTGCTCGCGATTCGCCCAGCTGCATTCGGTCACAAAATTAACCAAGAGGCAACCGAATTGCATGGCAGCACCACGGAATTCGCGCGCCAGCGCCGCCGCTGCACGGTGGCCGGGAGCGAGCGTCAGAGACGGGGCGTCGAAGGTCGGCCCGAGACCCGACTATCCGCACACCGAGCCCCCGCGTCGGGTCTGGCTGAAACACCCGGCTCGACCTACGACACCATTCTCACCCCTTCCCCCGCTCCTTCCGCCTCACCTGCACATAGAGCGCGCCGTCTCCGCCATGCCCGCGGCCGGCGGCCGTGAAGCTGACGACCAGCGCCGACAGCTGTGCCTCTGCGAGCCAGATCGGCACCATCCTCCGCAATACGCCGCGGTCCTCGCGCCTCTCCCAGAGTTCCGCGCGATCGGACCCTTGGCCCTCGGGAGCGCCCTTGCCGGTGATGACCTTGACATGCCGTAGACCGCCTACATGCGCGTCGAGCACGAACCGCACGAGTGCCGCGTGGGCTTCGCCCTGCCGCATGCCATGCAGGTCGAGCCGGGCCTCGATCGCGAGCTTGCCCTTGGCGAGGCGCTTGGCGCGTTTAGGCTCGAACGGCTGCACGACCTTTGGCTCGCTTCGCCGTGGCGCAACGGCCTTGACGTCGTGCCTTGGCCGGCTCGGCCGCTCGACGGCCCGCGGGCCAATCGAGCGCAGCCCCTCGATGGGCGCCGCCTGTGCCCCCGCTCGCCGGCTCCCCCGCAACGGCTCGATCGAGCTGGCGACGAGGCTCCACAACGCGGCTTCCTCGGGCGTGACATCGCGCCTGCGTCGCATGCGCGGTCGCTCGCTATCCTCGTCCGGGGGCTCGTTGCGCTTCTTCGCCATGCACTGCTGATAGCAGATTCATGGTGCTCCGCGAGCCGCCGAGCGCGGCAGCAGCACGAAGAAACGACCTGCGTGCTTGGTCTCGCCGGCGATCTGTTCGGCGCCCGCTCCCATGCCCCAGAAAATGTCGCCGCGCACGGGCCCCTTGATGGCCGAGCCGACGTCCTGGGCAATCATCAGCCGCCGGAACCCCACCTCGCCGTGGTGCTTCAAGTCGTCGCTGACGACGAAGATCGGCACGCCGAGCATGTGATAGGCCGTATCCACGGCAAGGCTACGGCCGGTCGTCAGCGGCGCGCCGCTCGCCCCGATCGGGCCCTGGCTTATCGGACCAGGTTGCCGTTTGAAGAACACATAGGATTGATTGCGCTGCATCAACTTGCGGCCGCGGGCGGGCTCGGCCTCGAGATAGCTCCGCAGTACCGCCAGCGACATCTCGTCCTTGCTGTAGACGCCGTCCGTGACCAGCACGCCCCCGATCGAGGTGTAGGGGTGGCCCGACTTGCCGGCATAGCCCAGCTTGATGATCTCTCCGCCCGGCAGCCGGATCCGCCCCGAGCCCTGCACCTGCATGAAAAAGAGATCGACCGGATCGCGCAGATAGAGCAATTCCAGACTGCGGCCCGAGAGCGCCCCATCCTCGATCTCGGCCCGGTTGAAATAGGGCATGAGCGATCCATCTGCCTTACGACGCGCGGCCGAGATCCGGTCATTGGCACTCGCCCTGAGCGCCGGATCAACGAGGTCGACCAGATCGTCCGGCCGTCCCAGCACCGGCACAGTGTAGGGGCCTTGCCGGCTCAGCGACCCCTCGAGCTCGGGAACGTAATAGCCGGTGAGGAAGCCGGCGGGCGTATCGGTCTCGACCCGATGGGCAGCGAATTGCTGCTCGAAGTAGCGCTTCGCCGTCGGCCGCGCCACGGCATTCAACGGTCCCAGCGCAGCGAGTGCCCGGCACGCCTCCTCGAGGCCGGTCTTGATCCTGGTCCGCAAGCCGCCGAGCCGCGTACCGCCCTTGACCTGTCCTGAACGGCAGGCCTCGGCGAGCGCCGGCAGCGCCTTGCGGTGATCATCGGCCGTCCAGCCCGGCACCGCCGCGAACGGCACTCTGACCAATCGCATTGGTCGTCCTGGCTCTGGCGTCTTGCGATTGTCGAGCATGGCGTCGGCGGGTCCGGCGAGCAGCACGATGATGGCGGCGATGGATGCCAACGCGCGACGCCAGAACGTAACGGCCATCCCAGCGGCGCTCCATTGCTGCGGGTCGCAGCCCTCAGTTCGCCGCCTGGGTCGCGACCAGCTTCCAGTTCGGGTCGTTCGAGCCGATCTCGCGCGCGAAGGTCCAGATATCGGTCACTTCGCGAATCTGTTTGGGATCGCCGTCGATGACCTCGCCCGCGCGATTGCGAATCGCGGTGATCAGCTGGCTCACGAACTTGACGGTGACCCTTGCCGTCCGGTTCTTCAGCTCCGCGTCGATGATATCGGCACGGTTGATGCCCACAAAGCTGGTCGAGACCGCTTCGCCCCGCGTCTCGCGATCGCCGACCGCCATCATGAAACCGTCGAACACATCGCGATTGAGCAGTGTCTTGAGGAGCTTCCGATTGCCCTCGGCGAACGCGGTGATGATCATCTCATAGGCGGATTTCGCGCCTTTCAGGAACTCACCGGGCTCGAATGCCGGATCGTTCTTGGCGATCTCGATCAATCCGTCCGCTGTCGTGCCGGCTTCCGGCATGAAGCTGCGAATTCGCTCCTCGGCGTTGACCGCAACCTGCGCCGCGGCGCCCGCCCGGGCTGGCTCACCAGCACGCGGCAAACGCACGACCTTGTCGGACGCCGCTGGTGTCTCGCCGGTCTGTCGCCGCGCGTCGAAATCCCGGTTCTCGTTGCCGGTCTTGCGGCCGAGCACGCTCCTCAGCCGCAGAATGATTGCCACGGCAAGAACCAGCAGCAGTAGCGTATAGACGTCGAAAATCTCGCTCATCTTGGCCAACTTCGAGTTTTGGACCGGTCGAAACCGTTGTCACCGGCCCCGCAGCGGCGCAACCCTGCCTCGCCGGAATCGGGCCATTTGGTTGCTTTCCGCTTCAACCTAAGGCATCGCAACGCCGAAGCCAACAGACAAAGCCCCAAATTGTGGCTCATTTGATGTCGATGCCTCCACCCCATGGCTGCCGTAGCAAGGACCACCCCGATGCCTTTCGTCTTGCTGGCCATTTTGATCGGCGTACCGCTGCTCGAGCTTGTGGTGATGATCAAGGTCGGCGGTGCCATCGGCGTGCTGCCGACCATCGCCCTGTTGATCGGCATGGGCCTGCTCGGGACCCTGTTGTTGCGCTCTCAAGGCCGCAGGGCGTTGCGGCAGGCGAGCGAAGCCTTGTCGTCGGGACGCCCGCCGGTCGACTCGGTGATCGACGCCATCGCACTCCTGTTGGCAGGCGCGCTCATGCTGACGCCCGGTTTTCTGACTGATTTTCTCGCTCTGTTCCTGCTGATCCCGCCGGTGCGCCAGCGTCTGGGACGCTGGCTGTTTGCACGTGCAGCCAGTCGAGCATTGTTCGATGTGAAGATATTCCGGAGTGGCTCGGAGCCGCGCCCAGGCCCAATACCACCGGGCGGGACCCGGAACGCGGCAGACAGCACCGTGATCGAAGGGGAGTTCACCCGACTCGATGACGAGGATGGGCCAAACGACGGTCGTGCCAACAATTGACTGGCCTGGCACTTGCAAGAATGTACACAGGGTAAACCGACCGGGCCGCCTTGCCGGTCCACAGCTGGCCTGCTATTTCAGGACGAACGGTAGGTCAGGTGTCCGATCCAAAGTAGTGACGCCGCCAGCTCGATCCCGGCTCGCCCGAGGTGCGCTGCGGACTTCAAAACGCTCCCAATCGAGGACCAAACTCATGGCAGACCAGACCAATGGCGCAGCCGCCCCCACCGCTCCCCCTCCTGGCGACAAGACCTCGCAGTTCCGCGTCCTCGCCCAATACATCAAGGACATGAGCTTCGAGAACCCGAACGCTCCAGGCGCCCTTCAGACCTTGAGCGAGCGCCCGAAGTTGAAAATCGATGCCAACGTCGCTGCCCGCAAAATGGGTGACAACGTCTATGAATCGGCGCTCACTTTCGAAGCGAGCTCGACTGGTCCAGGCGACGTGGCCCACTATCACATCGAGATCACCTATGCGGGCCTCTTCCGCATCGAAGGCGTTCCCGACAACGCGATCCAGCCGATCCTGCTGATCAACTGCCCCACGCTGCTCTATCCGTTCATGCGCAGGCTCGTCGCCGACCTGACCCGCGAAGGCGGATACCCTCCGCTCCTGCTCGATCCGATCGATTTCCATGGCCTCTATCTGCGCAATTCATCCAAGCTTGCGAGTCAGCCGCAAGCAGCCATTGCCTGAAGCCAACCAGCGCGGTTGCCTCACGGCCGTTTCAGCCACAGCGCATCCTTGACGCCCGATGCCAGAAAGGCCCGGTGCTCGGCGAGGTCCGCCTCGGTGAGGCGGGGTGCGAGCGGGCCAGGGCGCACCGGCAGCTTCGCCGGTCCACCACCCGAGCGGGCCCGTGCAGCAGCAGCTGCCGCCTCGGCCGTCAGGTCGAGCTTGGCCTGCGAGCCACCCGTCAGCTCCACATAGACGAGCGCCAGCAGCTCGGAATCAACCAGCGCCCCGTGCTTGGTGCGATTGTTATTGTCGATGCCAAAGCGCTTGCACAAGGCATCGAGGCTGCCGGGCGCACCTGGAAACTTCCGGCGCGCGATCTGTAGCGTATCGACGACGCGGCTCATCTGGATCGCCGGCCGGCCGATCCGTTCGAGCTCGGCATTGAGAAAACCGACATCGAAGGGCGCATTGTGGATGACGAGGGTCGAATCGCCGATGAAGGCGAGAAACCGGTCGGCAATGTCTGCGAACTTCGGCTTGCCCTTCAGCTTCGCAGTCGAGATGCCGTGGATCGCTTCGGCTTCCTTCGGCACCTCCCGCTCCGGATCGACCAGCTCGTGAAACGTTGCCCCGGTCGGAAACAAGCTATCCAGCTCGACACACCCCAGCTCGATCAGCCGGTCGCCCTTTTTGGGATCGAGCCCCGTGGTTTCCGTATCGAGCACGACTTCGCGCGCCATCGGCGATCCTCCGAGCAACTCGCCAGGACAGAGTCTATAGCCAGCGCTCCAGCACCCGGCCGACTCTTCCACCGAGTGATTCGAGAATCTTATCAAGCTGCGCGTGGCTTTCCTCGACGCTCGCGCTCGTATCCACGACGAATTCTGCCCGCGCCCGCTTCTCACTGTCACTCATTTGCCGGGCGAGGATCTGGCGCAGCTTTTCCTCCGTCATGCCCGGCCGTGTCAGCACTCGCTCGCGCTGAACGGCGGCCGGCGCACTGACGACGATCACAGCATCGACGTTGCGGTCTCCACCTGTCTCGAAGAGGAGCGGAATCTCGAGCACGGCGATCGCGTGGCCCGCTGCGGCACAGTTCCGCAGAAACTCACGCTCTGCGCTCTGCACCAGCGGATGCACGATCGCTTCGAGCCGCCCGAACGAGCCCGGCTCCGCCAGCAGCAGGCTCGCCAGCTTAGTCCGGTCGACCTGACCTTCTCGCGTCGAGCCGGGAAAGGCGGCCTCGATCAATGGCACGGCTTCGCCGGTATAGAGCCGGTGCACCTCGGCATCCGCATCGAGCACCGCAATGCCCCGTGCCTTCAAATGGGCCGCGGCCGTGCTCTTGCCCATGCCGATCGATCCGGTGAGGCCGATCACGAGCATTATCGCACCTCGATGCTGGCGACGACCAGCGCGCGCAACTCGGCGGTGACCTCCGGCCGGACGCCGAACCAGCGCTCGAAACCCGGTACGGCCTGGTGCAGCAGCATACCCAGACCATCGACCGTTCTGAGGCCGCGCGCCGTGGCCGCCTTCAGCAATCCCGTGCTGAGCGGTACATAGACGATGTCCGCGACGGCGGCTTCGGCCGGCAACGGCGAAAGATCGAGCTCTAGCCTGGGCTGACCGATCATGCCGAGTGTCGTCGAATTGACCAGCAGCCCAGCGCCTGCGAGTGCCGTGGCGACCTCCTGCCAATCGAGCACGTCCACACGCTTGCCGAATGGCCGAGCAAGCTCCTCTGCTCGCTCTCGGGTCCGGTTGACGAGCCTGATCTGCCCCACACCGGCTTGCAGCAGCCCGTACACGATCGCGCGCGCCGCCCCCCCGGCTCCCAAGACGACCGCGGCCCGGTCGCGCTTGTCCCAGCCGGGTGCCGACAGTGCGAGATGCGTCATGAACCCATGCACATCCGTATTGGACGCCAGAACACGATCACCTTCGACCCAAAGCGTATTGGCCGCACCGACCGACCGCGCCACATCGTCGGCTTCATCGGCGAGAGCGAGCGCCGCCTGCTTGTGCGGGACAGTCACGTTGCAGCCGCGCCAGCCGCTCGCCGGCAAGCCCCTGATGAAGGCCCCGACCGCCTCGGGCGGCACAGCCTCTTTCACATAGCTGCCATCGATGCCGTAACGCTGCAGCCAGTGCCCGTGGATCAGCGGCGAGCGCGAATGCTCGATCGGCCAGCCGATCACACCTGCCTTGCGTATCGCGCTCATGTGCCGATCACACCTTCGCTCCTGAGGAAGGCGAGCAATGGCAGCAGTGGCAAACCGAGGATGGTGAAATAGTCGCCCTCGAGCCGCTCGAGCATTTGAATGCCGATGCCTTCGAGCTGATAGGCCCCGACCGACTTCGTCGCGGCATCGCCAGCGTCCTTCAGATAGTCATCGATCCAGCCTTCCGAAAAGCTCCGCATCTGCAGCACGGCCGTATCGAGCGCCGTCCACAGCACCAGGCCATCACGCGCGACAGCAACACCCGTATGCAGGCTGTGCTTACGTCCGCGCAACCGCATCAGCACATCCTTTGCCGCCACCACGCTCGCCGCCTTCGACAATGTCTCCCCTCCCAGCGCAAGCACCTGGTCGGCACCGATGACGAGACAACCCCGTTCCCACCGGCTGATCGATACGGCTTTTGCTTTTGCCAGCTCCATGGCGATCACGGCCGGCTCGTCGATCCCTTTTGCCGCAAGCTCGGCGCGATAGGCCTTCTCGTCGAGGTTGGCCGCCGACACGCGAACCCGCACCCCGGCGTTCCCGAGCAGTTGGCGCCGAATCGGGCTCGCCGAGGCAAGCACAACCTCGCTGGCCGATCGCGTCACATCAGTCATCGGGCGTCTCGACCTCGAGCACAGCCGCCACCGGCCGGCCGCTCATGTGCGCCTCGCGCAGCTGCAGGATCTCCGCTGCCGTCTCCTCGATCGAGCGCCTTGTCACATCGATCACCGGCCAGCCGTGCCGCTGGAAAATCTGGCGCGAATGCACGATCTCCTTGGCGATCAGGTCGCGATCGACGTAGTCGCCGAGCTCACGATCAGCGAGGGTGAGAACCCGATTGCGCCTGATCTGCGACACCCGCTGCGCGCTGGCGACAAGCCCAACCACGAACGCCTTCGTCGGCTCCGACAGTTCCGGCGCAATCGGAATTCCCGGCACCAGCGGCACGTTGGCGGTCTTGAACCCGCGATTCGCCAGGTAGATCGACGTCGGCGTCTTGGACGTCCGACTGATGCCAACGATGATGATGTCGGCGTCGTCGAGATCGGCCGGCAGGCGGCCATCGTCATGCACCATGGTGAAATTGAGCGCATCGATCCGGCGGAAGTATTCCGCATCGAGCACATGCTGGCCGCCGACCGTCGGCGTTTGCGGTGCGCCGAGATAGGATTCGAGCACCTGCATGATCGGATTGAGCACCGGCACGCACGGCAGCTTCAGCTCCCCGCATCGCCGCTCCAGCAGCTCGCCCAATTGCCGGTTCACGATCGTGTAGAGCACGATCCCAGGCGACTGCTCGATATCATGGATCACGCGCGCAATCTGGCGCTCGGTGCGCACCAGCGGATGCAGATGCTCGATCGCCCGGATCTGCTTGTACTGGACGGTCGCTGCCTTGGAGATGGCACGCAGCGTCTCGCCCGTCGAATCCGAGATCAGGTGCAGATGGTAGTAGCTTGCCGCCGACTTGGGCATCTGTTGATAAATCCGGGAGAAAACACCTGCATCGGGATCACAACGGCAGTTTGCCGGCCGTTGCCCCTGCTCATCCACATTTCCCTCCACAGCTTCACCCGCGGAGCATGGGAAATGCCACGGGATTCAATCCCCGTGGAATACGAGCTTGTGACGATCGACCCCCACGCTTGTCAACAGCCAGCCCGGCCACAAGCCCACATCCCGCCGCTCTCATACCAGATTGATCGCAAGGCCCAATCGAAGGATTCGCTCCCTCGCAAGCGCTTTCGGCACCCAAAGTCCCGGCCTGCGGGCTGGCCCGTGATCAGTCCGTGGGTAAGCTGGTCACAGCCGAGGATCTCCGATATCCAACGCCTAATAAGAGTCTTTAACAAAAAACTTAGAATCCCTTTCTTTTTTCCTGACGGCGAGGACAGTGGTGATAACCAAGCCAACCGAGGCACTCCCCCCATCCCGGCTCGAGCGCGTGCTCGCGGGTGAAATCCTCTCGCCTCCCCCGGTTTGGCTGATGCGCCAGGCTGGCAGATATCTCCCCGAGTACCGCGAGGTCCGTGCGCGCGCTGGCTCCTTCCTCGATCTCTGCTACGATCCAAGGCTCGCAGCCGAGGTGACACTGCAGCCGATCGACCGGTTCGGCTTCGATGCGGCGATCCTCTTCTCCGACATCCTGGTCGTTCCCCATGCCTTGGGCCAGGAGGTCGGCTTCACCGAGGGGGAAGGACCCCGCCTCGATCCGATTGCAGACGAGGCCGCGCTCGGCCGGCTCGACCCCTCGCAAGCCACCAAACGCTACCAGCGCGTCTACGAGACCGTCGCCCGGGTCCGCTCGGCGCTTCCCCGCGAGACCGCGCTGATCGGTTTCTGCGGCGCTCCCTGGACGGTTGCCACCTACATGGTCGCCGGCCGCGGATCGCCCGACCAGGCCGCGGCCAGGCTCTGGGCCTATCGCGATCCGGCGGGGTTCGCACGATTGATCGATCTGCTGGTCGAATCCTCCGTCGAATATCTCGCCGGCCAGGTCGCAGCCGGCGCCGGCGTGCTGCAGATTTTCGATAGCTGGGCTGGTAGCCTGCCCGATTCCGAGCTGGACCGCTGGGTGATCCAGCCAACCGTCGATCTCCTGGCGCGGCTCCGGTCGCGCGGTGTCACGGTGCCGGTGATCGGCTTTGCGCGTGGTGTCGGCGCGCGCGCCCCGAGCTATCTGGCCGCGACCAGTGTCGATGCGATCGGCTGCGACACCGCCATGAGCCGCTCGACCATGCTGGACCTCGCCCGCACGACGGCCGTTCAGGGCAATCTGGACCCGCTCGTGCTGGTTGCCGGCGGCGAGCGACTCGACCGCGATGTGCGATCATTGCTGGCGGCAATGACCGGCAAGCGACACATCTTCAACCTCGGCCACGGCATCGTCCCCGAGACCCCGACCGACCATGTCGCGCGCTTGGTCGCGCTCATTCGCGGCGAGAGGGCTTGAGCATGGAGCTGTGGCTGAAGGCCCTGCATGTGATCGCGGTGATCGCCTGGATGGCGGGGCTGCTCTATCTGCCGCGCCTGTTCGTCTACCACGCTGGCGCGCCCGTGGGCTCGCCCCAGTCGGCGATTTTCAAGGTGATGGAGCGGCGCCTGTTGAAGGTGATCATGAACCCGGCGATGCTTGCCGTATGGAGCCTCGGGCCCCTGCTCGCCTGGTTGCAGAGCCAATACCTCGAAGGCTGGTTCATCGCGAAAATGCTGCTGGTGGTGCTGCTCACCGGTTTTCACATCGCCCTCGCGGGCTGGCAACGGCAGTTTGCGCTCGACGCCAATGCCCACAGCGAACGGTTCTACCGGCTGATCAACGAGGTACCAGCGCTGCTGATGGCGGGCATCGTCATTCTCGTTGTGGTCAAACCGTTCTGAAAAACGATGGCGACTGCGGAATCCCTTTTCATGGTGACGGTTGTCTGCTATACGCGTCGTTGTAAGCGTTCCTTCCTCAGACGACAGGCCATGCCCGTGCGACCAATCTACGGTCGCGGGTAAAGAGCGGGCCGGATCACTCCGCCACTGCGGCGACCATCCGGCAATTCATTCTCGCGGTTCCGCCCTGCAGCTGTCGACCCCCCCTCCGACTGCCCCCTCCCCTTTGGAGTACCCAATGCCCGAAATGCTACTCTCCGACCTGAAGGAGAAGAGTCCGACCGAGCTGCTGACCTTTGCCGAGGAGGTTGGCGTCGAGAATGCGAGCGCCATGCGCAAGCAGGAGCTGATGTTCGCGATCCTGAAGCAACTGGCTGCGCGCGAGACCGACATCATCGGCACCGGCGTCGTCGAGGTGCTACTCGACGGCTTCGGCTTCCTGCGCTCGACGGACTCGAACTACCTTCCCGGACCCGATGACATCTATGTGAGCCCGAGCCAGATCCGCCGCTTCGCGCTGCGCTCCGGCGATACGGTCGAAGGCCAGATCCGCAGCCCCAAGGAGGGTGAGCGCTACTTTGCTCTGCTGAAGGTCAACAAGCTCAATTTCGAGGCGCCCGAAGCCGCCCGGCACAAGGTCCACTTCGACAATCTGACGCCGCTCTATCCGACCGAGCGGCTGAAGATGGAGGTCGAGAACCCCACCATCAAGGATCTGACGCCGCGCGTGATCGACATCGTCGCGCCGATCGGCAAGGGCCAGCGCGCGCTGATCGTCGCCCAGCCGCGCACCGGCAAGACCGTGATCCTGCAGAACATTGCCCATTCGATCACGGCCAATCACCCCGAATGCTACCTGATCGTGCTGCTGATCGACGAGCGGCCCGAGGAGGTCACCGACATGCAGCGCTCGGTCAAGGGCGAGGTCGTCGCCTCGACCTTCGACGAGCCGGCGACCCGCCACGTCCAGGTCGCCGAGATGGTGATCGAGAAGGCCAAACGCCTGGTCGAGCACAAGCGCGACGTGGTGATCCTGCTCGATTCGATCACCCGCCTCGGCCGCGCCTACAACACCGTGGTGCCGTCCTCGGGCAAGGTGCTGACGGGCGGCGTCGATTCCAACGCCCTGCAGCGCCCGAAGCGCTTCTTCGGCGCGGCCCGCAACATCGAGGAGGGCGGTTCCCTCACGATCATCGCCACAGCCCTGATCGATACCGGCAGCCGCATGGACGAGGTGATCTTCGAGGAGTTCAAGGGCACCGGTAACAGCGAGATCGTGCTCGACCGCAAGGTGGCCGACAAGCGCGTGTTCCCTGCGATCGACATCGCCAAGTCCGGCACCCGCAAGGAGGACCTGCTGGTGACGCCCGAGCAGCTGAAGAAGATGTTCGTGCTGCGCCGCATCCTGAACCCGATGGGCGCGATGGAGAGCATCGACTTCCTGCTGGACAAGCTGCGCGCTACGAAGTCGAACGCCGATTTCTTCACCAGCATGAATGCTTGATGCTTGTAGGCTGGGTTGAGCCGTCGGCGGAACCCAGCATTTTTATTGTGGCGGATCCTGTTGGATTGTCGAGCGCGTAGGGCGTTGTTTCGGCCGTGGCTTCCCTACCGATTTCCCTGTGGTAGAAAGCGGCGTAGGTTGGGTTAGCGCGGGCGGCACGGCGTCCGAAATGACAACCGGCGCCCGTACCCGCGCGTAACCCGACAGGTCCAGACTCTCGGCGTTGGGTTACGCGCGGGAGTTGAGATTTGTTCGCACGACCACCCTCACGGCCCGCGCTAACCCAAGCCTACGCCTTTACCCCCAGCACCACATAGTCCGTGCCCGCGCTCCGCGCATCCTCGACCCTGAGACCGGCAAATCCGCAGGCCTGCTCGATCAGCTCCAGGTCGAACACGTGGTGATGGATGCAACGCAGCCGGAGATTGTCCGCCGCCATCTCGGCCAGCGCCTCGCGGCTCGCAACATGAGGACCGAGCGACAGGTCGAACAGCT
>JANNSW010000052.1:0-4801 GCA_031403055.1 Hyphomicrobiaceae bacterium
GCCCGTGTTCCGCTTCCCGCATGCCCGGCCGCCGCGAGGCGGGCCGGATCGCGGAGCATGGCTTTCAGGCGGCGCCCGACTTTCGCACAGTCGCGTCGATCGTGCGCTTGGCACGTGCCTCGGCACGGCCTAAACGCGGCCGATGCCCTCCATTGCCGGGAGTGATTCGATGCCATTGAAGCCCCGCGCCGACCTGAAGCCGAACACACTCGCCTTCGAGCGCGAGCCGCTGGTCAAGCCCACTGGCTTTCGCGAGTATGACGCGCGCTGGCTGTTCCCCGAGGAAATCAACCTGATGGGGCTGAACGCGATCGGCATCGGGCTCGCGACCCTCTTCCATCGCAACGGCATTCCCGCCCGCATCGTGGTCGGCCACGACTTCCGCTCCTATTCGGCGCAAGTGAAGCAAGCGCTGATGATGGGGCTGCTGGCGGGCGGCGCCGAGGTGCACGATATCGGGCTCGCGCTCTCGCCAATGGCCTATTTCGCCCAGTTCGAGCTCGCGGTCGAAGGCGTCGCGATGGTGACGGCCTCGCACAACGACAATGGCTGGACCGGCATCAAGATGGGCATGCAGCGACCGCTCACCTTCGGGCCCGACGACATGACCGCCTTGAAGGAGATCGTGCTGACCGGGGCCTACGAGACGCGGAGCGGTGGCAGTTATCGCCATGTGCCCGACCTCGCCGAGCGCTACGTGGCGGACCTCACCCGGCGGGCGAAGCTGAAGCGCCACCTGAAGGTCGTCTGCGCCTGCGGCAATGGCACGGCCGGCGCCTTCGCGCCCCAGATCCTGGCGGCGGTCGGCTGCGAGGTGATCCCGCTCGACTGCGAGCTCGACTACACCTTTCCCAACCACAATCCCAACCCGGAAGATCTGAAGATGCTGCATGCGGTCTCGGCCGCCGTGCTCGAGCACAAGGCCGACGTGGGCCTCGCCTTCGATGGCGACGGCGACCGCTGCGGCGTCGTCGACAACGAGGGCCACGAGATCTTCGCGGACAAGGTCGGCGTGATGCTCGCCCGCGACATCTCGGCGATCCACCAGGATGCCCGCTTCGTCGTCGACGTGAAATCGACCGGGCTGTTCTCGACGGATCCCGTTCTGAAGGCGAATGGCGCGAAAACGGCCTACTGGAAGACCGGTCATTCCTACATCAAGCGCTACAATTTCGAGCACGGCACGCTGGTCGGCTTCGAGAAGTCAGGGCACTTCTTCTTCTCGCCCCCGTTCGGTCGCGGCTATGACGACGGCATGATCGCCGCGCTCGCGGTCTGCGATATGCTCGACCGCGCGCCCGGCAAGACCATGGCCGACCTGAAGAACGCCCTGCCCAAGACCTGGCAATCGCCCACCATGTCGCCCCACTGCGCCGACGAGATCAAGTACAAGGTCGTCGACGGCGTCGTGGCCCACTTCCAGGGCATCGCGGAGCGCGGCGAGAAAATCGCCGGGCAGCAGGTCAAGGACCTGATCACGGTGAACGGCATCCGCATCATGCTGGAGGACGGCACCTGGGGCCTGGTGCGGGCGTCCTCCAACAAGCCCGAGCTGGTGATCGTCGTCGAGAGCCCGACGTCGGAGGCCAACATGCGCGCGATCTTCGCCGTGATCGACGCGCACTTGGCCGGCATCCCCGAGATCGGCGCCTACAATCAGAAGATCTGATCGCGGTCAGGCTGCGAGGCTGAGCACGAACCGCAGCACCGCCAAGGCCAGAAACGCCGCGAACGCAAGCTCGAGCGTGCGCCGGTCGAAGCGGTGGGCGTGACGGACGCCGAGCGGGGTGGCAAGCAGCGTCGCGGGCACCAGCAGCGCAAAACCGATCAAACTGACGAATCCGACTGATCCCAGCGGTAGTCCGGCGACGGCCAGTCCCGACCAGGCGTAGCCGATCGCCCCCGGGATCGCGATCAGCGGTCCAGCGCCGGACGCCGTCGCCAGCGCCTGCAGCATCGGCCGGCCATAGAGCGTCATGAACGAGGTGATGAAAGCGCTGCCACCGATGCCGTTCAAGGCCGCGACGAGGCCGGTCGCAAAGCCGAGCGCGACCCGTGGCGCTGTGCCAGGTAGCGCCTGGCCAAGCCGCCACCGCTCCCCGCCCGCCACGAGCTTGGCCGTCATCACCACGCAAAAGCCGACAAAGACGGTCTTCAGCACCGCTCCCTCGACCCGCCCCGCGATCAACACGCCGAGAACGACGCCCGCGAGCAGCCCGGGCGCGAGGCTCCCCAGCAGCTCCAGGTCGACGGCCCCGCGCCGGTGGTGCATGCGCAGCGACATGAGCGAGGTCGGCGCGATCACCGCGAGCGAGGTACCGACCGCGAGGTGCATCCGCAGCTCCTCGGGCACCTCGGCGAGGCGAAAGACCTCGTACAACACCGGTACCAGGATGCCCCCGCCGCCGATGCCGAGCAGCCCGGCGAGGTAGCCGACCGCAAGACCGCCCAGCGCAAGCAGCGCCACCAGCTCGACAATGTCCGCCGCCGTCATCGGCACGCCTACTCCGCCGCATCGGCAAGCGTGTCACGCTGCCGGCCCGCCTGCGCCTCGACCACACCGAGCGCCTTGTCGATGACCGCGAGCCCGGCACCGGGTCGCACGGCCTCCTCCGACAGCACACGCCGGAACAGCCGGCCGCCGGGCTCGCCGTGATAGAGCCCCATGATGTGGCGCGTCATGGCCGAGAGCCGCACGCCGCGGGCGAGCTCGCCTGCCGCATAGGCCCGGAACCGGCGCATGACCTCGCCGCGCGAGGGCGGCGCTACGCCACCATCGAGCAACCAGCCATCCACCTGCGCCAGCAGATAGGGCCGCTCATAGGCCGCCCGACCGAGCATCGCGCCGTCCAAAACTTCGAGGTGAGGCAGCGCCTCCGCCAGGCTCGCGATCCCGCCATTCAGCACGATCGTGAGCTCGGGGTGCTGCGCCTTCAGGCGATGGACGCGCCCGTAGTCGAGCGGGGGAATGTCGCGGTTCTGCTTGGGCGAAAGGCCCTTCAGCCAGGCCTTCCTCGCATGCACGATGAAGGTCCGGCAACCGGCGGCGGCGACCGTCGCCACGAAGCGCGAGAAGTCCGCCTCGCTGTCCTGCTCGTCGATGCCGATCCGGCATTTGACCGTCACCGGCACGTCGACCGCCGCAGCCATGGCCGCATAGAGGCGCGCAACCAGCTCTGGCTCCGCCATCAGGCAGGCGCCGAACCGTCCCGACTGGACGCGGTCCGAGGGGCAGCCGCAATTGAGATTGATCTCCCCATAGCCAAAACCAGCCCCGATCTCGGCCGCTCGCGCAAGTGCATCGGGCTCCGAGCCGCCGAGCTGCAGCGCGACCGGGTGCTCGGCGGATGAAAACCCGAGCAAGCGCTGCCGGTCGCCATGAATGACCGCTCCCGTCGTCACCATCTCGCTATAGAGCCGCGCACGCCCCGACAGCATGCGATGGAACGCCCGGCAATGCCGGTCCGTCCAATCCATCATCGGCGCGACGCAGAAGGTGTGGCTCGAGAGGGTCATGTCACCGTGGTTTCCGTGCGCAAAATCGGTGACAGGCACCGCTCTTACCGTACCGTGCGACACCTACCACAGGAACGTTCGGCTGGCCTCGCGGGATTGCAAGTCGTAGAATTCCAGCATGCCTGCAGAACACCAGCGATTCGACAAGAAATCCCTCCGCAAGGTGCAGGGAACCAGCGCAAACTGGCAGTCCCTTGCAGACACATGCGTTGCCTTCGCTGCGGCGCTCGGCGGAATTGTCCATATCGGGATAGAGGACGACGCCACCGAACCGCCGCCTCACCAGCATATTCCTGACGGGCTTCCGGCCACGATCGTTCGACGAGTCCGCGAGTTGACGGTCAATGTTGCTCCCGAGGCCTCCGTCCGTGAGGCCTCCAATGGGGCGAAATTCATCGAGCTCGTTGTGCCACGATCCATCTCGGTGCCGTCGACCAGCGGCGGGCGCTACTACCTCCGTGAGGGTGATCGCAACCGCCCCATTGTCGGTGACGACATCCTTCGTCTCGCCCGCGACCGCGCCACCCTTTCCTGGGAGCACCTGACCTCAGCCGGCGTCTCGCGCGCCCGGCTCGACCAGGGGAAGCTCGCTGCCATTGCAGCAGCTATTCGCGGCTCCGATCGTGTCGGGGCCTCGGTCAAGGAGAAGTCCGATGCCGAGCTGCTCGACGACTACGATCTTGCCGATGGCCCTCTGCTCACGAACCTTGGCATAATGTGCGTCGGCCGCCGTCAGGACCGGGCTGCGCTCGGCACAGCTCCCGTCATCCAGTTCATCAAATACGATGAGCGCGACGGCAAGATCAACAAGCTCGTATGGGACAATTTCGAGCACTCGCCCATAGAATTGATCGACATCGTTTGGAATACGGTACCTGACTTTCGGGAAAGCTACGACCTGCCAGACGGTCTATTCCGCAAGCTGGTACCGGCCTACGACGAAAAGGTCGTTCGCGAGCTGCTGGTCAACGCCTTGGTGCATCGCCCATATACCCAGAGGGGCGACATCTTTCTCAACGCCTATCCAGACCGTCTGGAAGTGGTGAACCCCGGCAGTCTGCCGATCGGCGTTACCCCCGCAACGGTGTTGCATGCCTCGGCACGTCGCAACGACGGGCTCGCCCGAGTTTTCTACGACATGAAGCTCATGGATCGCGAGGGCTCCGGATTCGACACCATGTACGAGGTGCTGCTCACGCAGGGACGCGCCGTGCCTCGACTTCGCGAGGGAACCGATAGGGTCGAAGTGACGGTGGACCGTCGCATTCTCAAACCCGAGGTCATC
>JANNSW010000053.1:0-1911 GCA_031403055.1 Hyphomicrobiaceae bacterium
GTCACGAACGTACTCTCGTCGGAGGCGAGCCAGACGGCCAAGTGAGCGATCTCGCTGGCATCGGCGAAGCGGCCGAGCGGCTGGCGCGCCTGGAAGAACTTGCGGTTCTCCTCGGGACTGCCGGGCATGGTCTGGATCCGATCGACGAGCGAGGGCGTCTCGACCGTGCCCGGGCAGATTGCATTGCAGCGGATGCCGTCCTTCACGAAATCAGCGGCGACCGACTTGGTGAGACCGAGGATCGCCGCCTTGGTCGTCGCATAGACCGCGCGTTTCGGCGCGCCCTTCAAGGAGGAGGCGACCGAGGCGACGTTGACGATCGAGCCGCCGCCCTTGCCGATCATGCCGGGCAGAAAGGCATTCAGCGTCCGCCACATGGATTTGACGTTCAGATCGAACGAGAAGTCCCAGGCTTTCTCGTCGGTCTCCAGGATCGTGCCGGTGTGGACATAGCCGGCACAATTGAACAGCACGTCCACGGGGCCGGTTCGCTTGGCCGCCGCGTGCACGGCATTGGTGTCGAGCGCGTCGAGTTGGAAGGTCTCGATCCCCTTGCCTTCCGATTTCAGCTTTTCCAGCAGATCGGGCTTCAGGTCGGTCGCGATCACGCGGGCGCCTTCGCGGGCGAAGGCGAGCGCCGTGGCGCGTCCGATGCCTTGGCCTGCGGCGGTGAGGAAGGCGGTCTTGCCCTTCATGCGGTCCATGGCAGTGTTTCCCCGAATGTCGCTTTGATCGGCCACACTGGTGCAGCAGTCTGTCGCTTGCAAGGCTCCTTGCGATGGGCGAGCGTCGCAAGGAATTCACTCGTGCCGGGAGAGGTACCATGTCGAGCCGTTTCGCAGTCGCCTTCGCCGCCGCTGCCTGCCTGGCAACCGCAGCCACCCCGGGTCGCTCGGAGGAGGTCGATTGCGGCGAGCTGGTATCGAATGTCGAGATGACCGAATGCCAGCACCGCCACTACGAGGTGGTCGACAAGGAGCTCAACCGCGTCTACGGCCTCGCGCTCGCGAGCATTGCCAAGCAGGAACATCTGACCGCGACGCAGCGCAGCGACTGGGAGGACGCTTTCCGCCGCGCGCAGCGTAGTTGGGTCGCCTTCAAGGAGGTCGACTGCGGCGAAATGATCGGCTGGGAATGGTACGAGGGCTCGGGCATGGCGCTCGAATCCTGGACCTGCCTCGTCGAGCGTACCGAGCAACGCACCAAGGAGATCCAATCGCGCTACCTCGGGGAGTGAGCACGGACGACAGCCTCGGGCACGGCGCCGATCCGAACCTGACCCGGCAGCTCTACGTGGGTCTGCTGGCGACGCTGCCGCTGACTTTGCTGGTCTGGCGCTCAGGCCAAAGGCGTGAGCCGGCCCGCCTTGGCCAGCTCCCGCAGCTCTACCTTGCGGACCTTTCCCGACGGCGTCATCGGGAAGGTCTCTACGCCATAGTACCTCGCGGGCACCTTGAAACGGGCGATGCGGGCAGCAGCAAAGGCGGCGAGCTCGGCGGATGTCGTTTCCGCCTTCAGCCGCACGGCGGCAGCAACGATCTCGCCATAGTACGCGTCCGCCTGCCCGAACACGGCAATGGCGGCGATCGCGGGGTGCTCCTGCAAGAGGTTCTCGATCTCGACCGGATAGATGTTCTCGCCGCCGCGGATGATCATGTCGCGCAGCCGGCCGCCCGCGATCACGAGCCGGCCGGTCGGCGTCATGGTGCCGAGGTCGCCGGTGCGCAGCCATCCATCGGACGTGATGGTCTCGGCGGTTGCCTCGGGCTGGCCGAAATAGCCGAGCATCACCATCGGCCCGCGGCCCTGCACCTCGCCGATCGTGCCGGGCGGGCATGGGACGCCGGTCTGCGGATCGACGATGCGCAACTCGAAGCCGGGAAGCGCCGGGCCGGAGGTGGCGAAGCGCTC
>JANNSW010000054.1:0-8162 GCA_031403055.1 Hyphomicrobiaceae bacterium
AGTTGCCAGCGCCCGCAATCACGATCAGACCGACGATCAGGAACGCCGGTCCCATGTAGAGCAGCACATCCTTGAAGAAAGGAACGGTGAGGGAGCTCGCAAACACCGGATCGCCGATGTGCATGACAGCCCAGGTGGCGGCCGCCGCGACGCCGAGCTCGAGCACGAGCTTGATGCGGCCTGAGAACCAGTGCTTGGTCTTCTGCCTGGAGACCTTCAGATAATCGTCGACGAAGCCGATCGCACCATAGGCGAGCGTCACGCCGAGCACGATCCAGATGTACTCGCTGCCCCAATTGGCCCACAGCAGCGTTGCGGCCGTGACGCCCATCAGGATCATCAGGCCGCCCATGGTAGGCGTGCCTTTCTTTGCCACGATGTGGCTCTGGGGGCCGTCGTCCCGGATCGGCTGCCCCTTGCCCTGGCGCATCCGCAAGAGATTGATCAGCGGCTTGCCGAAGATCATCACGAACAGCAGCGCCGTTATCAGCGCGCCGCCGGTTCGAAACGTGATGTAGCGAAAGACGTTCAGCGCACTGATCTGGTCGCTGAAATTGCCAAGCTCGTAAAGCATGCGTGCCCCTCAGGCCTAGATCTGATCGATTGCCATGCGAATGGTGCTCGTGCGGCGGTTCAGCTCCCCGCAGCGGTTGCCCGCTGTTCCCTCAGCTCGGACAGCCGGGTTTTCAGTGCCTCGACCAGCGGTCCCATCCGCGTGCCGAGCGACCCTTTTATCATGACGGCATCGCCGGGCTTAACTGCGGCAAGAAGCGCGGCCCGCAATGCGTCCGATGTCGCAGCGTAGTGCCCACGCCGGCCCGCGGGCACGCGCTCGTAGAGTTGGGCCATGTGCGGCCCGCAGGCCAGCAACAGATCGATGCCCGCACTCTCGACCGGCCCGGCGAGCTCGCGATGCAGCTCGCCCGAGCGCTCCCCCAGCTCGCGCATGTCGCCGAGCACCGCGATTCGGCGCGGATGGGCTGACCGCGGCGTCTGGGCCATGGCTTCGAGCGCGGCCCGGACCGACGCCGGATTGGCATTGTAGCTTTCGTCGATGAGCAGCACTGGCCCGCCGGCAAGCTCGTAGCGGACGCGCTCGCCGCGTCCGGTCGGCGCCCGAACCTGCTCGAGCTGGGCAGCCGCTGCCGCCACGTCGGCGCCGGCGAGCGCGGCGGCCGCCAGCACGGCGAGCGAGTTCCACACATAGTGCTGGCCGGGAGCGCCGATCCGATAGTCGATCACCCGGCCGAGGATCGAGGCGCTGACCGTGCTGCCGCTGTCGTCGCTGTCCGCGCCGATGAGCCGCGCTTCGGCCTGCGCGCTCTCGCCAAAGGCGACGATGCGGCCCGCTCCACATCTGAGCGCCCGCGCCATCAGGCGCTCGAAATGCCGGTTGTCCCGGTTGAGGATGGCGATGCCGCCCGGCTCGAGGCCTTCGAAGATCTCGCCCTTGGCATCCGCGATCGCCTCCTCGGAGGCGAAGAACTCGATGTGGACGGGCGCAACCGTCGTCACGATCGCGATGTGAGGGCGTGCCATCCGCGTCAGCGGCGCGATCTCGCCCGCATGGTTCATGCCGATCTCGACCACGGCGAACCGGGTCGCCGCCGGCATCCGGGCGAGCGTCAGCGGCACCCCCCAATGATTGTTGTAGGATTTCTCGGAGGCGTGCGTCGTGCCCTGCGGCGCCAGGCAGAGGCGCAGCGCTTCCTTGGTGCCGGTCTTGCCGACGCTGCCGGTGACCGCGATCACACGCGGTGTGCCACGCCTGCGAGCTGCCCGGCCGAGGGCTTCCAACGCCCGCAACGGGTCGGGCACGCGCAACAATGGGCCTGTCGTTTTCTCCGCGACCCAGTCCTCGCGCACCAGGGCCGCGGCAGCACCGCGCTCGAACGCCTTGGCCACGAACTCGTGGCCGTCGCGCTCACTGGCGAGAGCAACGAACATGTCGCCCGGCTCCAGCGTGCGGGTGTCGATCGACACGCCGCCGATGATCGTGGCTGCAGCCCCCTGCAACCGGCCGCCGGTTGCCGCCTCCAGGGCATCGGAAGTCCACAGCGGCTCAGCCATGGCCGGTCACCGCTCTGATGGCCTCGCCCACGACCGCCTGGTCGGAGAAGGGCAGCACAAGGTCGCCGACATATTGCCCGGTCTCGTGCCCCTTGCCGGCGACGAGCACGACGTCGCCCTTTCCCATGGCCCGTACGGCAGCGAAAATCGCCTCGCGCCGGTCGCCGATCTCGCGCGCGTTCTTGGCTGCGGCGAGAATTGCGGCGCGGATCGAGGCCGGCTCCTCGGTGCGCGGATTGTCGTCGGTCACGATCACGCTGTCGGCTTGCTCGCTGGCGATCGCCCCCATCATCGGGCGCTTCGCCCGATCACGATCGCCGCCGCAGCCGATCACGCAAATGAGCTTGCCCGTCACGAAGGGGCGCAGCGCTGCCAGTGCCGAGCTGAGCGCCTCGGGTTTGTGGGCGTAGTCGACGATGACGATGCCGCCCTTGGCCTCGCCTGCCACCTCGAGCCGGCCCGGCACGCCCTGCAAGTCCTCGAGCCGCGGGAACACACCCTCTGGCGGACTGCCTGTCGCAATGCAAAGCCCCGCCGCCATCAGTGCGTTCTCCGCCTGGTAGCCCCCGATCAGCTGCAGCCGCACCTCGTAGCGCTCGCCCTCGTGGCGGACCGCGATGCGCTGGCCGAAGCCATCGCGCTCGGTCAGCTCGAGCCGGATGCCGCGACCCTTACGCCCGACCGTCATCACTTTGAGATCGCGCGAGTAGGCTGCTTCCACCACCTCGTCGTGGCGCGCCGCGTCCGCGTTGATGACGGCGGTCGAGCCTTCCGGCAGCAGCGCACGGAACAGGCGCTTCTTGGCGTCGAAATAATCCTCGTACGTCGGGTGATAGTCGAGGTGGTCATGGCCGATGTTGTTGAATGCGCCTGCCTTCAACCGCACACCATCGAGCCGGCGCTGCTCCAGGCCGTGGCTGGAGGCTTCCATGGATAGATGCGTCACGCCCTCGTAGCTGAGCTCGGCCAGCATCTTGTGGAGCGTCACCGGCTCGGGTGTCGTCAGGCTATCGACGGTCGAGCCGTCGGGCCGCACCAGCCCGATCGTGCCCAGGCTCGCCGCCTTGAGGCCAGACGCGGCCCAGATCTGGCGCACGAAGGAAGCAATCGAGGTCTTGCCGTTGGTGCCGGTGACGGCGACGATCATGTCGGGCTGGACCGAATAGAAGCGTGCTGCCGCCAGCGCCAGCACCCGGCGGGGATCGCGCACCCGCACCAGCGGCACGTTGTCGGGCACCTGCAGCACGGCGTCGTCGGCAAGCAGGATCGCAGCCGCACCACGGGCCGCGGCATCGGCGGCAAAGCGGGCGCCGTCGAGCTTGGAGCCGGGTAGCGCGGCAAACAGGAAGCCCTGCCGCACTGCGCGGCTGTCGGGCGTCAGCCCGCTGATCTCGATCTCGGCGATGCCGATCGGGAGCTTTGCATCCTCGGCCAGGAGTCTCTTCAGCTGCATCGATCGCTCGCACCGGGTCCCGAATCGCACACAAGGACATCGTGTCCGGTTTTAGGGTCGGCGCGAATGATGGTCAAATGCGGTCACCACGGCAACACCCGTCATTGGGGATCTTCGCCAGACACACCGAGGTCGCCTCGAAGATCCCGGCGCGCGTGCGGGGGATAGGCTTGCGTGCCCACGGCTCGGAGCTGGCCCGCCCACGACCGGGATGACGGGTGGTGAAGCGTTGATCGATCGAGGCGGAACTGGACAGGCCGGCTCAGGAACCTTTGCCGACGAGCTCTGCAAAGCCTGGGATAACCGGGGCGGCGGCCATTGTCGCAGCGAAGCCTCCCAGCTAGCTTCCCCAGCCAATCGGCCCGCCGATCAGGCGGGTCCATCGCAGAAGGTGAGTGGGCACAATGCAGCAGGAAGTTCATCAGGCGTCGGCCCAGCAGTCGACGCACGCGCAGCTCAAATCCGTGGTCGAGCGCATCGAGCGGCTCGAGGAGGAGAAGGCAGCGCTCGCAGGCGACATCAAGGACGTCTTCAACGAGGCCAAAGCCAACGGCTTCGACGTGAAGGCGCTGCGCAAGGTCATTCGCCTGCGCAAGCAGGACGCGAGCGCGCGCCGCGAGGAGGAAGCGATCCTGGCCACCTACATGGCAGCGCTCGGCATGCTCGAGAGCTGATGGCGAGCGGCGGGCAGGACCGCCGGTGACCGGCTACTGGCTGGCGGCGGTCCTGACCCGCCGTCCATTGGCCGGTTTGTCGAGCCCGGTGCCGGCATAGAGCGCGTTCGTCACGTCCTCGCCCGAAAAGGTATCGGCCCACACGAGGCTCGCGAACTGCGCGCCCTGGTTGAAGCTCAGACGCACCGCCGCGGCGTCGTCGATGGCGTCATGTGCCCGCTCGAGGTCGGGATGGACGAGCTGGGCGAGCGCCGTGTGGTCCATTTCAGGGTTCGCGGTCAGGAAGGGTCCGATCGGGAAGGGCCGATAGGACAGCTCGTTGTCGTGATCGTCGTCGAACTCGGGCGCGTGCGCCCAGCCGAGCGCGCTCAAGAAGGCGCTGGCCGTCACCTGCTGGGGCTGTGGCGGCACGATCGCCGCCACCTGCGCGGTCGTCGTCGCCCAGGCGCCGAGGTCCGCAGGCTCGGGTGTCGCGAGCGTCTGTGACACCAGCGTATCGAGCCGTGCCTGCTCCTCGACCGGCAGGCGTGCGGCTCCGGTGGTGGCGGGCCTTGCGACGACAACCGGCTGCGGCACGATCATGTCGATGAGGCTGGCGAGCTTGGGTCCGCCGAGACTTGCCGAGACGGTGCCGCTCCCCAGCGTGGGCGTGGATCGCGGTCGGGCGGCTTCGACCGGCAAGAGTGCTGTGGCCGCAGGCTCGAGGCTCGCGACCATGGTGCTGCTCTTGGCCCCGGCTCTCAACGCGTGATAGGCCGCAATCGTCTGGGCGAGCTTGGTGTTTTTCGCTCGCGCCAACTCCACGTCCTTCATGCTGATCGCTCGCCCGTCCTGGGGAAGATGTTTCGACTTGCCGTTGGGGAACAGTAACGCCAGCTCCTGGCGCGGCATCCGCGGCCACATCCGCACGCGGCCGGTGTCGATGTGGACGAAGGGCAGCGCCGAGGTCGGGTAGTAGCCGACGCCGCCGCGCTCGCGCACCAATGCCGAGTAGCGCAGCCGCTGCACCGGCACATCGGGAAAGTGCACATCGAGCGCCTTGCCTTGGATGTGTTGGCTGTTCTTGGCTTGCCCGCCGCCGCCCTTGCGCAGCGACTCGTTGGTGCGTGAGGAGCGGAAGCCCGAGATCACATGGATCGGTTGGGTGGAGCCGAGCTCCCGATAGACCTCCCACAGGATATCGAAGGCGGCCGGATCCATTTTTGTCGCCTCGTTGCGGCGCCAGTCGCGGAAGATCCAGCTGAGTTTTTCCAGGCCCTCGGGGAGATAGGCGTCGCCGCGCTTGTAGACGACGGTCAGGCGCTCGCCATTGTGGATGTTGTAGAGCGTGAGCGTGCGCTCGTCGCTGGAGCCGGCCACCGGCTGGCCCGGGCCCAACATCAAGCCGGCCGCGACGGCGAGCGCCATGGCGGCGAGCAGACTGACTCGTTTGATCACGTTCGAACCCCCGTCCGACCGAGTGGCCACCCACGCCGCCAGTCCTTCACGGGACTTCTCCTCGGCTCGGGGAATGACTGTGGTCCTCCCCGAATCGAGGGCAGCTTGGTGGTGTAAGATTAAGGTTCAGTAAGCGGGCGGATTGCGGGAAAACAAGGGCAGCGTCCAGGCCGGATTGAGGCGAGCTGGCCTCTTCCCGGCGCGGATTGTCGCGTCGCCGGCAGGCCTCCGCCGGTCACGAGGCGGACCCAACCTATGCATTGACTGCATACCTCTCCATCGCTATGCTAAACCCCGATCCAGGCTTGGAACGGGCGCGCTGCGCGGGAGCATCGCGCTGAGATCATAGGGGGGCAGCGTCATGGCGCAGAGCAAGGTCCACTGCAAGGTGTTGATCCTGGGTTCGGGCCCAGCGGGCTACACGGCGGCAATCTATACCGCACGCGCCCTGCTGAAGCCGGTGCTGATCGAGGGCATCCAGCCCGGCGGCCAAATGACGATCACGACCGATGTGGAGAACTATCCAGGCTTTGCCGACGTGATCCAGGGCCCCTGGCTGATGGAGCAGATGAAGGCGCAAGCCCTCCACGTCGGGACCGAGGTCGTCTCCGACCACATTACCGAGGTCGACCTGAAGCGGCGCCCGTTCCGCCTGAAGGGCGATTCCGGCACACTTTACTCCGCCGAGACCCTGATCATTGCAACCGGCGCGCAGGCGCGCTGGCTAGGGCTCGCCTCGGAGGAGCACTACAAGGGCTTCGGCGTGTCGGCCTGCGCCACCTGCGACGGCTTCTTCTTCCGCGACAAGAAGGTGATGGTCGTCGGCGGTGGCAACACGGCCGTCGAGGAGGCGCTGTTCCTGACGCGGTTCGCGAGCAAGGTGATTGTCGTCCACCGCCGCGACAGCTTCCGTGCCGAGAAGATCATGCAGGACCGGCTGTTCAAGAACCCCAAGATCGAGGTGGTTTGGGACAGCGTGCTGGAGAAGGTGATCGGCACCGACAACCCCCGCGCCGTCACCGCCGCCCGCATCAAGAGCATGAAGACCGGCAAGTCGAGCGACGTGCCGGTGGACGGCTTGTTCGTCGCGATCGGCCATACTCCGGCGACCGAGCTCTTCAAGGGCCAGATCGTCATGCGCCCGAGCGGCTATATCATCACCGCTCCCGACTCGACGGTCACCAGCATTCCCGGCGTCTATGCCGCCGGCGACGTCACCGACGAAACCTACCGACAGGCGGTGACGGCGGCGGGCATGGGCTGCGTCGCCGCGCTCGAGGCCGAGCGCCACCTCGCCGATGTGAGCCACGGACAAGCCGCCAGATCGAGCGCGGCCGAGTAACCACGAAGGGATCGGCAGCCCTACGGCTGGCCGGATGACAATCATGCTGGAAGGTTCCGCGTTGCTTTCAATGGATTGGGATAAGCTGCGCATCTTCCACGCGGCCGCCGAGGCAGGCAGTTTCACCCACGCGGGCGATGCCCTCAACATGAGCCAGTCGGCGGTCAGCCGGCAGGTGTCAGCGCTCGAGAAAGAGCTGAAGGTCGCGCTGTTTCACCGGCACGCCCGGGGCTTGGTGTTGACCGAGCAGGGCGAGCTCCTGTTCCGTGCCGCCCACGAGGTTTCGAGCAAGCTGCAGGCGACCGCGGCTCAGCTCGCCGACGCTTCCGCCAAGCCGTCGGGCGAGCTGCGCGTCACCACGCCCGTTGGTCTGGGCTCGACCTGGCTGGTGCCGCGGATCGGCGAGTTCATCGACCATTATCCGGAAATCCGGGTGCAGCTGATCCTGACGGACGAAGCGCTCGACCTCTCCATGCGCGAGGCCGACGTCGCGATCTGGCTGCAGGAGCCCAAACAGAACGATCTCATCCGCCGGCCGTTGTTCACCGTGCACTTCCGCGCCTTCGTCTCGAGCCAGTACTTGAAACGGTTCGGCGAGCCGAAGTCGATCGATGAGCTGCCGGGCCATCGCATTCTCGCCTATGGCGGCCCGCTCACCGCACAGATCCGCGAGATCAACTGGCTGGAGTCGATCGGCCGCGAGGATCGTCAATCACAGCGCTCGGTGATGACAATCAACAACATCTATGGGCTGAAGCAGGCGGTGCGCCGTGGCATCGGCATTGCGGTGCTGCCGGACTACCTCGTGACCGACGATCTCGATCTCGTCGAGATTTTGAGCGGCGTCGAGTTGCCCGAGCTGCAGAGCTATTTCGTCTATCCCGAAGAGCTGAGGAATTCCAAGCGCGTCAAGGTGTTCCGCGATTTTCTCGTGGCCAAGGCCCGGCAATGGAAGCCCAGTGCCACATGATGGGCTCTGGCTCGTTATATGAATGGGTAAGCCGATGCACTCAATACAATGATCCAGTGCAGATAAACCTGGCCGATCAGGGCATGATCTAGTGTTCTGGCACAATCAAAAAGTACCCGCTTCCCCGGCCGACCAAAGGTCGAGCCGGGGTCCAGGAGTTCCGCGGAACGGCCTTGCCATTGGCCCCTGGATCCCGGATCGCCGCCTGCGGCGGCG
>JANNSW010000055.1:0-3495 GCA_031403055.1 Hyphomicrobiaceae bacterium
GTTGCCGCCAGGCTCGTGCTCAAATGTCAAATTCAAAAGCTCCACTAGAATCATAGAGTTGCTAGTGGTCCTCATAAATCCGACATTTGCTGAAGCGCTAGCAGCGGGGGGATGCAAATGTCGGATTTGGACCACTAGCCCGCACGAAAGGGGCATCTCGCGTGAAGAGCTTTTCCGAACTGTCCGAGCAGGAGATCCTGGCGCTCGCCATCAGCCTCGAGGAGGAGCACGCCCGCATCTACGCGGATTATGCCGACGGCCTGAAAGAGAGCTTTCCGGCCTCGACCAAGGTTTTCATCGACATGGCGGAGGAGGAGAACGAGCACCGCCGCTGGCTGATCGACCTGCACCGCAAGAAGTTCGGCGAGCACATTCCCCTGGTGCGCCGCCAGGACGTGAAGGGCTTCGTCAAGCTCAACCCGCTCTGGATGGTGCGCCCGCTCGGCCTCGACAAGGTGAGGAAGCAGGCCGAGGCGATCGAATACGAGACGCGGAAATTCTACGAGAAGGCGCTCGAGCGCACGACTGACGCAAGCATGAGGAAGCTGCTCGGCGATCTCGCCGCCGCCGAGCGCGAGCATGAGAGCCTCGCCGCGAAGCTCTCCTCCGAGCACCTGACGATGGACGCCCGCGACGAGGAGGAGGCGATCCGCAAGCGCATGTTCGTGCTGCAGATCGTGCAGCCGGGCCTCGCCGGCCTGATGGACGGCTCGGTCTCCACGCTCGCGCCCCTGTTCGCGGCGGCCTTTGCGACCCACGATCCCTGGCAGACGTTCCTGGTCGGCATGGCGGCTTCGGTCGGTGCCGGCGTCTCGATGGGATTTGCCGAGGCGATGTCGGACGACGGCTCGCTCACCGGCCGCGGCCATCCCTGGTTGCGTGGCGGCGTCACCGGAATGATGACCATGATCGGCGGCGTCGGCCACACGCTGCCCTACCTCATTCCCGATTTCTGGACCGCGACGGGCATCGCCGCGGCCGTCGTGCTCATCGAGCTGTGGGCGATCGCCTGGATCCGCTCCCGCTACATGGACACCCGCTTCCTGCAAGCCGCCTTCGAGGTGGTGCTGGGCGGCCTGATCGTATTCGCGGCGGGGATATTGATCGGGAGCGCGTAGGGAGGGCTCGTGGCTCGTAGGGTGGAATAGCGAAGCGTATTCCGCCGCCGACAGGCGACGAGACCGTGGCGGCGGATTACGGCGCATCCGCGCCTCTCGAGAAACACATCCTGGCATCACCCGTCATCCCGGACGCCGCACCAGCGGCGATCCGGGATCCTGGCCACGGGCGCGGCTTCTGTAGCTGAGATCCCGGATCAAAGCCTTTGGCTTTGTCCGGGATGACGGGTGAATTGGGTCCGCGCAACGTTTCCTCATTCACGCATTCCGGCGCAGCCGGTTGGGAAGCTAATCCGCGCTACACGAAGTCGTCTTCGAGGCCGCATCCGAACCGGTACTTGACGCCCCCAAACAGCAGATGGCTGTTCAGATCGACCGTGTTGCCGGTGCCGTCGACCCGGCGCAGGCTGGGCTCCCTCCGGCAGGGAGCTGCGGACGGCGTTACGGATTTTGGCAAACGAGGGACGCCGACTTCGTTGGGCCTGACAGGTGATGCTTGCTCCGGGCAAAGCTCATGTCCTATGTTGCCGATCGAGAGGTGTGCGTAGGGGGCGGCGATGGAGTGTGGTGCGGGCGAAGTACTGTGTTTCGTGAGCGAGTGGATTTCCAGCAATGAGAGCCATCTAAAAGAGGTTGTCAGCCCCGTCGTTACTCTGCTGGAGCAGGCATTCGGCAGCGATGGCTGGCTGCTGAACTTCCTCAGGGCATACGGCGAAAAGCTCATCGCAGCCGCAAGCTTTGCCTTTGCGGTCTGGCGCTGGTTGGTGTACCGCGAGGGCGTCCTCCACAAGCGCCTCGAAAGCTACATCCGCGAGAGCGACCAACGACTGGAGCCGACCAGCAGGGACCTCACCGAGGCGATCCTTCGTCCGGGCCGGACGGCACGACTACCGCAACCGGCCTACGCGCTGGAGCTGAACGGCATCCTGCGTCGCCGGTGGCGCAACGGGTCGGCATGGAGCTATTGGGTTGGACTGTCGGCGCTCGAGGACGCGACGAGCTGGCGGCTCGGGCGAAGACTTGGTGGCATCCGGAAACGGATGAGCACCGCCCGCAAGGCCATGACCTCCCTGCAAGATCAACAGGCTCACCTGCACATCATCGCCGGCTCGATCGCCGCAGCCAAAGCTCGACGTATCAAAGACCCGAAGAAGGCGAACCGACACGATCTCGTCGCTTTGCGCGAGTTCCAGAAGGTGCTGAATCTTCCCGGACATCATCGAGATGTTGCAGCTAAAGAAAGTGAGGCATTCCAGCTTCTCAGACTGGGTAGGCACGATCTTGCGCTAATCGCATACAAGGAACTCGAAAGACTTTCTGACGACGAAGCCGATCAGCAGAGAATGGATATAATTGCGGCGCGTGCAAAGCGCTACCAAGCCCAAATCGCACAGTGCCCGACCACGGTTGGTGCAGGAGATGCATGGAGCTTGCTGGCGGCGCCTAACAGGACAAGCGCACTTGAGTTGAGGAAGAATTATCAACCCTTCAAAGGTTGGGATGAAATTGAACAGGCAGAGATGCACTATCTGGCTGCCTATATTGCTCACAAACGAGGCTATCCCGATAAGGAACCACAGCAGCTAAGGTTGGGAGAGATCGCTTTGCGAGAGTTGCTCGAACCACTGCCGAAACGTCGCTGGTTTGTCAACAGACCAACCAGAGCGCTCCGTACCGAGGCGCGTGCCGCGCTCAATCGCGTGGAACGAGCCCAACGCGCCGTGGCCGACAAATACGACCTCGATTGGCTCGGCGTGCCATCATAGCAGTCGAATGACCCACCCGCCGCCGTAAGCCACACCGCTCGCGATCAACCCGTTGAACATGCTGCGAAGAAGGATGGAGTCGAGCATGGCTGACAAACCCAGCTCCTGCCCGCGCTCGTAGAGCCGGTGATGCTCGGCATAGGAAAGCGAGGCCAGAGCAATCGTCGCGGCGGCGATCGTCCAGGGCGGGAGACCGGCCAAGCCGGCAAGAGTTGCACCCAGAATGGCAAGATAGCCCAGCATCGCATCGCCTTTCAGTGGCCGCGACGCGCCTACCTTGACGACCGAGGAGACGAATCGCAGATTCGTGGCCTCTGCGCGAGAGCTTGCAGAACGATGCCGTGGAAAAGCGCCGCTTGTCGCGCGCTCTGGGCGGCAACTTATCCCCGCCCGCGTCGGCTACCCTATACTTTCCTCATCTCCGCCGCATCGGGGGCCGTGATCGTGCGCTGGCGACTCGGTGGCGGAGTGCATCGGCAAGGGCCGGGACATAAGCTATCCCGGGTCAGGCTGCCGCCGCGGACAGTGGCCCACCACATCCCCGGCTACTCTCCGCCGGATGCGCGGAGCCGGCGTCCACGATGACGCCGAGGGTGGCGGACGACCCTGCC
>JANNSW010000056.1:0-2604 GCA_031403055.1 Hyphomicrobiaceae bacterium
AGGCACGCCTCCGGCGTGACGGCGGCGATCCGGGATCCAGGGGCCAATGGCAAGGCCGTGCCGCGGGACTCCTGGACCCCGGCTCGACCTTTGGTCGGCCGGGGAAGCGGGTACTTTTTGATTGTGCCAGAACACTAGCGACCCTCGGGGGGTGCGCATTGTCATAACCCATAACGCGATGTCCGCCGGGCCTGTGCAATGTTAGTCCGTACTGAATTCCGTTCGGCCGGCCCTCGTCTGGCGTCACCCGCGTGACCTTCATGGAAACCCAGAATCCACCGCCGACCTCAGCGGTGAACCCATTCAGGTCCAAGAGGGTTTCGAGGCTGCGGTTGTCCGAGTCGCTATTCACAGGTTATCACATACTGATAACCCAACGGGCAATCAACTACCTGAACGTCGTGAACGCTTCGTAAACTGGCAACGAATTTCAAACTGACACACTACCGAAAATTCTTGACCTTGGCGCGCGAATATGGTCTTTAGCGATGCTATGAGAAAGTTGCTTGCCAATCTCCGCTCCCGATTTAGCCGGCGATATTATCGCCGCTCACGGCTCAGCTCGCGCTGATTGCCGTCGCGCGCAGGCTTTGCTGGCCGCCGTGCGCGTCATCCTGACAGATCCACACTTGCCAAGGTAGCTCAGCCGGTAGAGCGACGCGTTGAAGGCGCGTGCGTCGGTGGTTCGATCCCATCCCTTGGCACCAGAGGTCCCGTAGCTCAACTGGAAGAGCACCGCGCTTCGAACGCGGAGGTTGCAGGTTCGAGCCCTGCCGGGATCGCCATTCGACGAGCATGGATGCGCAAACCCCATCGGCGAGGGGGCCGGTCCCGAAAACCGTGCGTGCCGCGAGGCCTTGCAGGTTCGACTCCTGCCGCATCCGCCAGATCATTGGGCTCCTTCTCCTTCATCCGGCTGTAACCCGGACGGCTAGGAAACCGAAGGATGGTTGCCGAGAGGTTCGATTCCTCGGGAGCCCACCATCTCACTCCGCGGCAATCCGCTCGCCCGCTCGCGGCGCTGGTGCACGCAACTTGTCCATCAATTCCAGCCGACGGGCGCGAGCCTTCTGCGCATTTCCCGCTTTCACATGGCCAAAGCCGCGCACGCTCTGTGGCAGGCTGGCGAGCTCGACTGCGATGGCATGGGTACGCGGCTCGAGCCTCTCGATGATCTCGGCAAGCTCTGTCTCGAAGTCGACGATCGCCTGGCGCTCGCCGCGTCGCTCGGCGATCAGGCCGAATGGGTCGAGCGCGGTGCCGCGAAGGCGCTTCAGTCCGGCGAGCACGCGGAACGCGGCCATCATCCAGGGGCCGAACTGGGACTTGCGGGGCCGGCCGGTCACGGGGTCCTTGCGGCCGAGCAGGGGCGGAGCGAGATGGAATTCGAGCGTGTAGTCGCCTTCGAACTGCTGCGCGACGGAGCGCTCGAACGTGCCCGACGTGTAAAGCCTGGCGACCTCGTACTCGTCCTTATAGCTCATCAGCTTGTGGAGGCTTCTGGCGGCGGCCTCGGCGAGGCCGGTCTTGCCGGGAGCCTTGGCGGCTTCGGCCGTGCGCACCCGCTCGATCGTCTCGCCATAACGGCTCGCCCAACCGGCGTCCTGGTAGGCGGTCAGCAGCTCGCGGCGGCGCGCGATCAGCTGATCGAGCGTCTGGACGACGGGGGCCTGCGCGATTTGTTTCGGCAGTAACGCCGCGACCGCCTCCGGATCATGAGCAGCCAGGCGCCCGGTGCGGAAGGCACGGGTATTCATGGCGATCTGCTGGCCGTTCAACTCCAGCGCCTGCTCGATCGCCTTGGTGCCGATCGGCACCAGGCCGAGCTGGCAGGCATAGCCCAGCAGATACATGTTGGCCGCGATCGAATCGCCGAACAACTTGACCGCAATCTCGTGCGCATCGAGGAAATGGGCATGGCCCTTGCCAGTCGCCTCCTCGATCGCGCGCCGCAAGCGGATGCCCGGCAGCGAGAATTCGGTGTTGCGCGTGAACTCTCCTGTCAGCACCTCGTAGGTGTTCACGATCGCCCGCGTCCGCCCGGGGCTCATGGTCTCGAGCACCTTGCGCGATGCCGTGACGACCAGGTCGCAGCCGATCACCAGATCGGCCTGCCCGAGCGCGGTGCGGATGGCGTGGATCTGGTCGGGGTGGCTGGCGATGCGCGTATGGCAGGCGACCGCGCCACCCTTCTGGGCGAGGCCGGTCATGTCGATGCCACCGAACCCCTTGCCTTCGAGGTAGGCGGCTTCGCCCAGCACGGCCGAGACCGTGACCACGCCGGTGCCGCCGATGCCGGTGATGAGCAGCGTGTAGGGCTCGGCGAGGCTCGGCTGGCCCGGCTCCGGCAGTGCCGCGAGCTTGGCGTCCAACCCATCGCCCGCACCAGCGGCTTTCGGTTTTCGAAGCCTGCCACCCTCGACCGTCACGAAGCTCGGGCAGAAACCTTTGAGGCACGAGAAATCCTTGTTGCAGGCGGACTGGTCGATCGCGCGCTTGCGGCCGAGCTCGGTCTCGACTGGAACGATCGCCACGCAATTGGACTGCACGCCGCAATCGCCGCAGCCCTCGCAGACCTCGGTGTTGATGAAGACCCGACGATCC